>JBBQWJ010000010.1:0-27058 GCA_038210685.1 Chitinophagales bacterium
ACCTGGTGAAAGCTTCACGTTACATAATGATCATGATCCTCGCCCTTTACGTTTCCAGTTAGAAGATTTAAAAGGAAATGTTTTCAGTTGGGAATATTTAGAGCAAGGCCCTGAATTATTCAGAATAAAAATTACTAAAAACAATTTGGCAAAAGCAGAACCTGAGCCTGCAAAAGCTGCAACTGTAACCGAAAATATTCTGAATGTTACTGCCATAGAGCCTAAAATGAAACATCCTACCATTTTTGTGAAGTTTGATGAATTAAAACCCGGCGAAAGTTTAACCATTCATAATGATCACGATCCAAAGCCACTTTACTACCAACTGTTGGGCGAAAGAGGAAATATTTTTACATGGGAATACCTGGAACAAGGACCTCAATTATGGCGCGTGAAAATCTCTAAACGCCCCGAAGGCGAAGGAGATGAAACACTCGGTGAAATTGCTGCAAAAGATTTACGCAAAGTTGAAGTATTTAAAAAATATGGATTGGATTTTTGTTGTGGTGGAAAGAAAACAGTGAAAGAAGCCTGTGCTGAAAAAGGCCTGGATGTGACTAAAGTAGAACAGGAATTACAAAATAGTGATAAAACTTCGTTTACTGCACGGCCGTTGCCCTACAATGATTGGAACCTTGATTTCCTGGCTGACTATATCGTAAACACACATCACAGTTATGTTACGAAATCGATACCTGATATCAGAAGTTATGCAGAGAAAGTGGCTAAAGTTCACGGCGCTCACCATCCGGAATTATTAGAGATCAATAAATTAGCACAGGAAGTTTGTGATGAAATGAGTGAGCACATGGTTAAAGAAGAAACTGTTTTATTTCCTTACGTAAAACATATTGTAAACACAAAAGGCAAAGGCTATGTAAAATTTGATAGTCTTGAAAATGTACAAGAACCAATTGATATAGCCGTAACAGAACACGAATTAGTGGGAGGCAATATGGACAAAATCAAAGAACTGAGTAATAACTTCAAAGTACCCGAAGATGGCTGTGCCAGCTATGCTTACTTGTTTAAAACATTAAACGAATTTGAGGACGACCTACACATACATATTCACCTTGAAAACAATATCCTTTTTCCAAAAGCATTGGAGATAGAAAAGCAACTTCAGAAATGAAAGACCAGGCACCTATAAAAAGGCATCAGGCCATTGTCTCATTTTCCAAAGATCATCATTTCGGTTTGTTACTGGTTTGGAAGATAAGGCATGGTCTTGAAAAAACCGTCAATGCAGAACGCATCAGCAAATATGTAGTATACTTTTTTAAGGAAGACCTTGAAAAGCATTTTAAAGATGAAGAGCAGTTACTTTTTTGTAAACTACCGGTTGATGACACGTTAAGAAAGAGTGCAGAAGAAGAGCATCAGTCCATTTATAATTTGGTAAATGCTATTGACGAAAACAAAAATGATACAAACCTGCTAAAACAGCTTGCGAATCAATTGGAAAATCATATTCGTTTTGAGGAGCGGGAGCTGTTTAATCATCTTCAGAATTATATTACAACAGAAGATTTGGAATTAATAGAAAAGCGCTTTCCTAACAATAGCAAAACTATTGATGAAAAGTGGGAAGATATTTTTTGGGAAATTTAAAGATAAGACAATGGATATCCCCGATAAATATGATAATCAAAAAAGAGTGGTAATTGTTGGGGCAGGATTTGCCGGCCTCACTTTAGCAAAAAAACTGGCATCAAAATATTTCCAGGTAATATTAATTGATAAAAATAATTACCATCAATTTCAACCTTTGCTTTACCAGGTGGCTACCAGTGGACTGGAGCCGAGCAGTATCAGTTTCCCTTTGCGAAAAATATTTCAGAAAAGAAGGAATGTTATTATCCGTATGACAGAAGTAACAGATATTTCTCCCGAAACAAAAACGGTCCACACGGGAATAGGAGATATCGGGTATGATTATTTAGTACTCGCCCATGGTGCCACAACAAATTATTACAATAACATGCCGCTGCAGAAAAATGCTTTTTCAATGAAATCTGTATCAGAAGCATTATTATTGCGTAACACCTTACTTCAAAATTATGAACTGGCCCTTAATGCAGAAGATGAGGATCAAAGAAACTCTCTTTTGAATGTAGTGATCGTTGGTGGTGGCCCCACAGGGGTTGAACTGGCCGGTGCTATTGCCGAGATGAAAAAGAAAATCCTGCCGAAGGATTATGCTGAATTAAATTTCCGGCACATGCATATTTACCTGCTGGAAGCAGCACCCCGCCTTTTAAATGGCATGAGTGCTACGTCCGGAGCAACCGTAGTTGAGTACCTGGAAAAACTGGGTGTGGAAGTACATTCAAATACTGCAGTGAAGGACTATAACGGCGAAACGGTGTTGCTCAGCAATGGAAAAACGATACACAGCCATTGCCTCATTTGGGCTGCCGGGGTAAAAGGGGTTTCTATACCCGGTGTTCCCGTAAGTGCAGTTGCTGCCAACGATAGGTTGTTAGTGGATCAATATAACCAGGTATGCAATTTACATGGAGTTTATGCTATTGGTGATATTGCATTGATGCAGGATGATGCCTGGCCAAAGGGCCATCCGCAGGTGGCGCAGGTTGCTATACAGCAGGCGGTACTTTTAGCAAAGAACCTGGGAGAAATACAATTGGGTAAAAGACTTATCCCATTTGCATATAAGGATAAAGGTAGCCTGGCTACAGTGGGCAGGAACCTGGCTTTGGCAGAAATCGGCAAAATAAAGCTGAAAGGATTTGTTGCATGGTTTGTCTGGATGTTGGTTCACCTGATGTCTATAATCGGTGTCAAAAACAGGCTATTTATTTTAATCAACTGGATGTGGTTATATATCACTTATGACCAATCTTTGCGATTGATCATTAAACCGTCATTTAAAAACACCGAATCAAAATTATATGAAGAAAGAGCCGGCATTGCTGATGGTAGAAAATTGCTTGCTGGCATATAATTAAACGAAATAAAATGCAGGAACAATCATCACTAAATCTAATATTATGAAAAAACTAATACGCTTAATTTTATGCGTGACATTGCTGTCTGCCTGTAATCAAAGTTCAAATAAAGTTGAGCCTGGTGAACATGTAAGCCATGATCAGGATCAAGCCATAGCACTTACATTGAATAATGGAGCTAAATGGCAAGCGGATTCTTCAACCAACCAGCATTTGATAGAAATCAAAACCATGGCAAATATGTTTAAAGTTGCCCCTTTCCCTGCCATCGAAAAGTACCAGATTTTAGGATCAGACATTCAGGCCGGCTTCAATTCCATGATTAAGGATTGCACACTGAAAGGCGCGCAGGATGAAGCCCTTCATAAATGGATGCTTCCTATCTTGGATCAGGCACGGGAATTAAAGAATGTAACGGATACCGCTATTGCGAGACCTATTTTTGATTCAATCGATCATCGTATTAATATTTACTACGATTATTTTGAATAACTATAATTATGACTATAAATGCCAATACAAAAATTTCAAAAATTTTAAAACAGAATCCTGATGCTCTGGAAGCGATTATAAGCATCAATCCAAAATTTGAAAAACTACGGAATCCATTATTGAGGAAATTAATGGCAGCCCGTACCAGCATTGGCATGGCTTCTAAGATAGCAGGATTTAGTGTTGAGAAATTCTTTGAGAAATTACAGCCATTAGGTTTCGAACCAGATAGAGAAACTGCGCCAGACAGCAATATGGAAAAGTCAAAACTACCTGCGTTTTTTCATGCTGTAAAACCGGAACAAATCATTGATTTTGATGTGAGGCCCATTATAGAATCCGGCGCGGATCCTCTTTCCGCCATTGTCGCTAAAGTAAAAAGTATTCCTAAAGGTGGCGTTCTGAAAATCATCAACAGCTTCGAACCCACACCATTAATTTCTTTATTGAAAAAACAAGGATTCGAATCTTTTGTGGATACGATTGATGACACATTGGTAGAAACCTATTTTTATAAAACAGGAGATGAAGCTTTAAAAATAAATGAGGAAGAAACCAATGATGAAAGTTGGGATGCATTGATAAAAAAGTTTGAAGGGAAGATGCAGACGGTGGATGTAAGGCATTTAGAAATGCCTCAGCCAATGATGACCATTCTTTCATCAATTGAAAATCTGCCTGAACAAAACGCATTGTTTGTTTATCACAAAAGAATTCCTGTTTTTCTGTTACCCGAATTAAAAGATAGAAAATTTGACTACCGGATAAAAGAAGAAGCACCTAATGAAATACGGCTGCTGATTTTTAAAGATTAATATGTTTCCTGAAACCACAAACAACGGCGTTGCCAAAAACACTTCCTATAAAATAGTGTTGCCATTTTATTTATACGCGGGCTTATCGCTGCTGGCTGCAACCATTTTATTGATTTTTTCTACACCTGCGTTCCTGCAACATTATTTTCATCCGCATACACTGGCTATTACCCACATCATGGCGCTGGGCTGGGGAACAATGATGATACTTGGTGCAAGCCATCAATTGGTGCCTGTTTTAATTGAAGGCAAATTATACAGCAACACGTTAGCCTATCTTTCATTTTTTTGTGCAGGCATAGGAATTCCACTTTTAGTGATTGGCTTTTACCAATTTGATTTTGGCTGGCCGACTCAAACAGGTGCTATTTTAATAAACGTAGCTATCCTGTTTTATTTGGTAAATATCGCCATCAGCATGGCAAAAAGCAAGAATGAAAATGTACATGCAGTTTTTGTTTTTACAGGAACACTTTGGCTTTTGATCACCACTATTGTGGGATTATTTTTAGTGTATAATTTCACTCACAATATTCTATCAGGTGATTCTTTATCCTATCTGCCGCTTCATGCACACCTGGGAATTGTTGGTTGGTTTCTGTTATTAGTCATTGGTGTAGGTTCAAGATTAATCCCATTATTTCTTATTTCGAAATATGAAAATAAAAAAATCCTTTGGTGGATTTATGCTTTGGTCAATTTTTCATTGATCAGTTTTATTACATTCTTTTTATTTACTACAATCGCTTGGTTATATCTTTTACCATTCATTGCTATTGCGGCATCATTAATTTTGTTTGGTTACTACTGTTATCATGCTTACCACGCAAGGATTCGCAGAAAAGTAGATTACCAGGTAAAGATTTCCCTGCTGTCTGTGCTTATGATGGCGCTGCCATTAATTATTTTATTGGTTGTAATTTTATTATTGCTATTTTCTGTTGAGAACATCCACTTGATTCTAACCTACGGATTCTGTATTTTCTTTGGATGGATCACGGCGATTATTTTTGGTATGACTTTTAAAACATTGCCCTTTATAGTGTGGAACAAAGTATATCACGATAAGGCAGGCATGGGGAAAACACCTAACCCAAAAGAACTTTTCAACGATAATATTTTTTTAGGAATGAGCATCAGTTATCTCCTTGGATTTGTTCTATTTATTGCAGGCGTTTTAATTTCAAATGAAATGATTATAAAAACAGGCGCAATACTTTTATTAATTTCAGCGATTTTATACAATGGAAATGTATGGAAAGCTATAACTCATAAACCTGATAAGTAATGAATGAAATAACCAACGATAAAGAAAAATGCAATCTGGCATTAGGTGCATTAAAATTTGTAATGGACCCGGAGATAGGATTAAATGTGGTTGACCTGGGATTGATTTACCAGGTCGATTTTGACAACGACAAAAAACAAATTTTTTGTGCTCATTCTCTTACCACCCAATTTTGTCCGATGGGCGAGTCCATAAATCAAGGCGTCGCCAACGCACTACAGAAAACATTTCCGGATTATAAAATAGCGGCCAATATTACGTTTGATCCACCCTGGACTCAAAAAAAAATTTCTGAAGAAGGCCGTGAATTTTTAAATACGTAACCCATGATAAGCAACACTTGTAAAACAGCTATAAAAGGCGTCATTTATCTTTGCTCCAAATTTGAAAGCGAAGAAAATGCCAGTATCAAAGAAGTTGCAGAATTTATCAACGCTAATGAACATACCGTAGGGAAAATTTTGCAAACGTTGGTGAGGCTACATATAATTAACAGCCAGAAAGGCCCTGCCGGTGGATTCTATATTTCTAAAGTGCAACGGAAACAACCCATCATCAATATTGTACAAGCCATAGATGGTAAACAAATTTTTAAGAGCTGCGGTCTGGGCTTAAGTCAATGTTCCGCTAAACATCCCTGCCCGATTCATAATGACTATAAAGAAGCCCGAGACCTGGTGGAAAAATTATTTAAAGAAAAGAATGTTCTTAATTTGTGTGAGCCTGTAAGCAATGGTTTGGCTCATTTAGTGGGATAAATTTCGTAAAACTTAGAAGTAAAAGAATCTGCTTTCTTACAAAGGCAGGTAAATAAGGCGGATTTTTATTTACATTAATCTCGCAAACGATCTGAAAAGTTCGTACAGTATTCTGAATTACGTTTAGGACTACATGCAAATATTTTTATGCTGGGCTGTAAACAAAAACTTTAGTTATTTGTTTGTTTACTATCACATATCAAATCTGGTAGCTATGTGATAATCCTGCTCGCTCTGCCCGCAACAAAGAGACCTACACCGCGAGATGGAAAACCAGGAAGGTTTGGTTGAGAATTTTCAATTCTAAAATATCTATTTGAACCCAACTTTCCCTGTCTGCCAAATTTAGTGATTGATAATCCTGATTCCACCTGATAAATAAAAAGGCCCTTTAACAGGGCCTTTTTATTTATTTTATAAGAAAGTGATCTCTATTTTATCGCGGTTGGTTTTTCTATCTGTTTCATGTAAGTGCTATCCCACTTTCCTTCCACTTTTACCTGGGCAACCGCTCCAAAATCAAATGCTTCGATGAGATTGTGGTCTAAGAATGCATAAGTACCCGGCTCCCTGAATTCATACAAAGCTGCCGCTGCTGAACCACCGGGAACTTCCCATGTTTCAAAATCTGTAAAAGGCTTGTTATTGAATTTACCGCCGGGCCAATACAGGTCGGCTTGTCCTCCTATCAGGTGTATTCTGGTATCCCGGTTGGCCTCTCCTGTGATAAATAAAACTCTATCGCCGACCTTGGCGGTCATCGCATTTTTACCGGTTAAGGCTCCTACATGTCCATTGAAAGGAAGAAGGACTGGCTGCAGGGATTTCATAGTTTCTCCTACAGCGTTAATACTTTCCTGTGGAGTAGCAATATTTACGACTTTACCATCCTTGTCTTTTGGTAAATAATAATCCTGCTGCATAATATAATACGCTTTGTCAAATGTAACCGGATTATCGTTTTCATCTTTCAGGCCTTCGCGCGGCAACACCATAATAGCACCATTCATGCCGGAGGTAACGTGAATGGGAACCATTCTTCCACCCGGTGCACAGTGGTAAATAAATACGCCGGGGCGGGTAGCCTTAAACCTTAGTTTTACTTCCTGTCCAGGGTTTACAAGCGTAAGATCGCCGCCGCCCATTGCCCCTGTTGAGGCATGAAAGTCTATGTTGTGAGTTTGCGTGTTTGTGATAGGATTCTTTAAAGTCAGTTCTATATAATCATTCTGATGAACTACGATCATTGGGCCGGGCACTGTGCCGTTGAATGTAAATGCCCACATAGAATCGCCTGGCGCTATCTCCATTTTCTTTTCTTCAACTGTAAAAGTAACCTGCACTACTTTGGGGCCATCTTTGTCAACCTGGTCAAACTTTGGTAGCATTGGTGGCGCCACCATCTCCTGCGTTACTTTTGGTAAATTATCTCCATCTCCATCATTTTTCCGATCAAGCACCGAAGGTTTGCCTGAATTTTTACACGCGGATAAAAATAGTATGAAGGACAAGGCCAGTAAAGAAATGATTCTAAAACTAATTTTTTTTGTTGTTAAAGGGAACTCTAAATTTTTCATTTTATTCTTTTTTTAATTTTACTTTATTCGATTAATTTTTAAAAGTTAATTTATTGATAGTTTTTTGCAGTAAAATGCGTGGCAAATTTCGTTATTATTTTTTTAAAAATTTAATCACTCTCAATAAGAAACATGACTTTGATCATGTTTAAAAAAAGTTTACAGTGCTTATCTTATTACCTATACCTGGATAAAATTGAAAATGAAAATCCTGAGTATTTGTTCATTTACTAGGGTAATAGTAAAAAAATTATTTTGATTTATAAATTAAAATATCAGGATTAATATTTATTGACAACCAAACCCAGTTTTGTACAGGTTTCATACTTTGATTTTGCGGAATATTTTTCACATATTTCATGGAAGGATTCGTGAACATTTGGGAATAACCACCGCTCAGTTTTACATCATTCATTATCTTGTAACCAAAAGTGATGTCAGCTTCATTTCCCAACGCAGAATTGGCTTTCCCACCTGAATAATTAATTACTCTTGCCGCAGATTCAAAATGATGCAGTGCCATTTGCCAGTCCAGTTTTCCCGTAGTATTCCAATTCAGATTTAGATAGGAATCCCAAAGCCCTACATTATCATGCGCACTTGAAACATAGAAGTAATCCATGGATCCGTAAAACTTATGATGTGTTCCATACAATGGATTGAAATACGTAATTTTTGATGAAGTGGAATTCATATCCTTTCCACTCAGATAATCGCTTCCGATTCCTAAGCCGATTTTTTTATTGAAATTATAATCTGCTTTTACTGCCGCCATCCATGCATTTGTTTTTACGGAAGGAGAATTTTTTACAGGATTTCTACCAGCCTGGAAATAGTAGGTGCCACTTACATTCAGCTTATCTTTTTTATAATAAATGTTTCCGCCAAGGGTTTGTAAGTTTGAAACAGAAGAATCAATTCTGCTTTGCATATTTAAATTAAGAGCAAGCGCCGACACAGATAATGCATCTGTAAATTTATATTTCATCCACAAAAATTGCATTGACTTATAGGGCTGGCTCAGGGAATTATCATAAAATGTATTGGTTACTTTTTCTGCATTTTGATTAAAGGCAAAAACCGCATTGGCTTTGAATTTATTTTTTTCATAAGCAAGCAAAGTCGCATCGTGCTTGCGCCCGGCATTGTTCCAATCTAAAGCGCCAAGAATTCTTTCATCATCATAAGATAATACTTGTCTTCCAACTTTGAGGCTCCATCCCGGATTAAAATAAAGTTGAGCCCAGGCCTCATAAAGAGAAATATCATTTGCGGTGGCTTGAACCTGAGGGTCATTTCCCCAGGTAGTTACTACCTGCGTACTTAACCCGATTTTTAATTTTTGGTTTTTCGAATAAACAAGACCGATACGACTGCGTTGTGCCACAAAAGCTGCCGGTTTCTGCCCGTCCAATATGGGTGTAAAAAGGCCATTTCGAAATTCAGCCCGCGGCCTCAACTGAATATTCAATTTTAATTCTTCATTTTTATTTTGTGCAAAAAGAAGAGGTGTGTAAAAAATGATTATTGAAAAAAATAAGGGAGTAATAATTTGTTTTGGGTGGTTTAATTTGATTTTCATGCAGGGATTTATTTAAAAATGGAGGTCAAAATTCGACCATAGCTTTAAAATAAAAACTAATGAGCGTCAAAAAATAATATGAGATTCATCATATTATATCACTAAAATTTTTACTGATAGTGCAAATATGTGACAGATGATGGGGATGTAATAGGGATCACACAATTTGGTGAATCTGCACCTGGTGAGATATAAGAATATGGTTTCAATGTTGAAGACGTAATTGCTAAAGCAAAATCATTGCTTGTGATGAAGGCTTTTAAACAAGTTTGCATTGTCCGTTAAAACTTTATTTTGTAAAGGCATATTCTGGTTTTTTATAATTTTTACAAAGCTGTTTGTATCCTTTTTTGCAATTCAGGAACGGCTTCTTTCATGAACCATGGATTTATCATCATCCAATTTTGATTACGGGGTGAAGGATGTGGCAACGGAAAATAAGTTGGTAAATATTCTGGATAATTTCTCACTGTTTCTGTGAGGCTTCCTTTAAAACTTTTTTTTAAATAATATCGTTGCGCATATTGCCCTATTAATAAGATGAGTGGTTTGTATTTAAAATACTTAAACACCTCCAGATGCCATAAGGGAGCGCATTCAGGACGTGGCGGCAGATCACCAGAGACACCTTTTCCCGGATAACAAAAACCCATTGGCAAAATGGAAATTAATTCGGAATTGTAAAAGATATCATTGCTTACATTCATCCATGCTCTTAATTTATTGCCACTGGCATCGTTCCAGGGAATTCCGGTTTCATGCACGCGCCTGCTGGGAGCCTGGCTAATAATTACAATTTTTGAAAACTCATTTAATTGTACAACAGGTCTTGGGCCTAACGGTAAATATTCTTTGCAAACTTCACATTGTTGTATTTTAATTAAAAGTTTATTCATTTATAAAAATGATCATAGATATCTAATCGTTAAAATAAAGATGCTTATTGTTCATCCTGAAATCAAAACAAAGCATCAATTATCATCCAATTCTTTTTCATAATTCAATTCTCCATTCACAATTCTTGCGGGCGCTGTATAAGGATGTTCTGTTGCTTTACCAATGCCCATTATATGCATAACTTGCCAACCGTGCAATTTTAAATAATCGGAAACCATAGAGCGGTGACAGCGCCACCACACGGCTTCGGAGCACATATAAGCAGTGCTCTTTTTTAGTGCAATTTTCTCCAGTTCTTTTATGCCATCTTTAAAGGAATCCGTTTCCATATAGTCTGCATAACTTCGAAATGCAATATGCCGCCAACCTGTATTTTTTGAATCGGGATTGGCTTTTCTTCTTCCTCCAAGATCTTTTATATGAACATATTGTATGTTGTTCTGCGGTAATGAAATTTGCAGCGCTTCTGTATTGAATTGTGGAAACTTACGTGAACCGGGAAAGCTCCTGATGTCGGCAATTAATTGTATATTGAATGAATGTAACATGGCTACAAATTCTTCCAGTGAGCGGGTGGAATGTCCAATGGTCCATATTGTTTTATTTCCTTCTTTCATTGTTTGCAAATCAAAACTTTACTTCTTTATGTATAGCTTTTTAAATGAACGATAACAGGAACATTGCCCCAATGCGGTGTTACTTCCTGACCCATTAATAAAGGCATTGAAGAAGAAATTCCTCCCAAATAATTTATCATTTGTTGATACACTATTTTTTTTATTTTATAAAATCGTATGGCATAAGAACACATAATGCAAGGTTCATGCGTTGTATATAAAATGCAATCAGAAAGATCATTTGTTTTTAATTTTTTCACGGCAAGCCTTATGGCTTCTAATTCTGCATGGCAAGTAACATCATTTTGATATTTGGATGCTTCGATGGCTTCACTTATGATTTCATCACCTTTTGTATTGATAGAACCAACCGACGTAACTCCATTTGTGGCAGTTTCTGCAGTTAATAATTCGCAGCGCTTAATATAATAAACATCGTTCTTCATATTTCAAACATTGCTTCTTTTCACTTAATTTATCTTAACAACTATGCAGGCGAACTTGGAATTAATGGCCGCATTGTAATCTCATCCACCAAAAAATTATCGGGTGTTTCAATGATATGCAAGATAAGGTTTGCAATATCTTTTGGCTTCAACATATTGCTGTGTGGTTGTATTCCTGAATCTTCAAAAAAATGTGTATCAATGCTGCCAGGGTTTACACAGGTAACTTTTATTTTATAGGAGCGAAGCTCTTTAAACAATGCTTCACTGAAACCCTGCATGCCATATTTGGTGGCAGAATAGGCTGCACCTTCCGCTCTTGTTGTTTTCCCCAGTATAGAACCAATATTGATAATGTGACAAGTATTTTGATTTACTTTCATCAAAGGAACTATTTTAGAAGTAATATAAAAAGCGCCGTTTAAATTGGTATTAATCATTTCGTGCCAGCGCTCTAATGAAAGCTCATTAATTTTTGTAAAATATCCGGTGCCGGCATTGTTGATAAGGACATCGGGAAGACGGGAATCTGAAAAAGTATCTAATACCCATGATGCAATTTCTTCCTGTTTTGTAATATCCATAACAACGGGAATAAAATTTTCTCCCAATTTATTTTCAATAGTATGCAGCTTTTCTTTATTACGGGCAAGTCCGTAAACCACTGCACCTGCAGCAACCAACGCATCGGCAAGGGCAGCTCCCAATCCGCTGCTGGCGCCGGTTATCACGGCTATCTTTCTATTAACATTCATTCTTTTAACTTTAAATTTTCAAGCAATTTCATTGCGGGTTATAGCTTCCCGGAACCGTGCCAAAACCAATTGCCAGGCGGTTCCATCCATTTATAGCGAAGCCGCAACATATTTTTCAATTTCTCGCATTACTTTTAATGCGTCGGGCGAAACTTTCGCGTAGCTCGATCTTTCTTTCATCATCTTAAATTTTTTTCTAAATTTAGATTTTAATGCTTCTCCATTTCATCTATAGCAATGGTTCCATGAGCATAAGCGGCTCCGGCACGCATTTCAGCAGCAATCCATATAGCTTCCATAATTTCCTCTTTACTGGCGCCTTTTCGCATAGCTGTTTTTGTATGCGACCTGATGCAATAAGGACATTGTGTTACATGCGCTACTGCTACGGCAATCAATTGTTTTGTTTTTTCAGACAGCGCTCCCGCCTCAAATACCGTCTTACTAAAATTTCGCCATGCTTCTAAATTTTTAGGCGCTAATGCAGCTTTTTTATCAGCCAGTTCTTTTGTTGTTACCGGATATAAATTTTCGCTTTCCATAATATAAATTTTAATGAATTTGTTATTTTTATGCAAGTCCCGCATCCAAAGCAATTTTTAAACTCAGCGCTTTGTCCACAGGATAATTATCATTTTCCGCATTGGCACATTCCATTATTTTTTCTTTTAGATAGCTTTCGTCTATTTTTCTATTGTCATATTTTTCAGTTTTCTCATCGGTAAGTGTATTGATAAAAATTTTACCCAGCATTTTTTCAAACTCATCCTTCAAAATAATATCTTTTACGGTTAGGTTGGAAAAGATCAGTTTATTATTTTCAAGCTTTCCATCTTTTTGCAATTGGCTGAAGATGGCGATAAATGGAGTAACACCTGCCCTGCCTGCAATAAAGACACCTTAGCCTTTATAATGAATGGCACCCCATATATCGTGTAAAATCAATTCCATGCCTGCATGCAAAGTTCCTAATTTATTGGTTACACCCTTGTGATCATCATAAATTTTAATTGTAAATTCAAGTTGATTCCATTCGTTAAGGCTGGTAAAGGTAAAAGGTCTTCGTTCTTCTTTCCAATCCGGGAGATTGATGACAACATCTGTAGCTTGTCCGGGCTTATATTTATAAGAATCGGGTTTATTTACTTTGAATCTTTTTACATTGTGTGTTACATATTCTGTTTCCAGAATTTTTACAAAGTGTTCTTCATTTGGATATTCTTCCATAATATAAATTTTTAGTGTTACTAATTATTTTTTTTAAGCCAGCTGTACGCAAAAAAATGCAAATTACTTTAAGATTTCTCTTTCTTTATCACTAAACCTTCTTTTTCACCACCGCAAACATTCTTAGAATCAGTTTAAATTTAACGTTGTTCAAAACTATTTTATAGCATTTTGTTGCCATTTACTGCAACTTGCATCTCACGAGGGTAGGAAACAACCGGCCTTAATAATTTTTGTCCATGTATAAATAATTAACACAGCTACACGTTATACTATAAGATTTTCATATTGCTTTATACTTTTTAAAAACAGGAAAGTCCATAAAATAAAAAATGACAAAACTCATAACCCCATTCATTCTGCTTTGCTGCTGTACATTTATTTTTTCATGTAAAAAGCAAAATAGTGTATCGCAGCCCGTTATAGCAACAGATACTCTTTATTTCCCCCCGGTTGGCGGTAGTGAATGGCAAACAACTACACCGGCTTCTCTTGGTTGGAATACCAGTGAACTTAATAATTTATACACCTACCTCGATCGCGAGCATACCAAAGCGTTTATCATTCTCAAAGACGGGAAATTGGTGGTTGAAAAATATTTTGGAACTTTTACCGCTGATAGCCTTTGGTATTGGGCTTCAGCAGGAAAAACGCTAACGGCTTTTTTAACAGGCATCGCACAACAGGATGGCATAATAAACCTAAATGATGCTACCTCCAAATACTTAGGATCCGGTTGGACATCAGAACCTTTGGCTAAAGAAAATCTGATTACTATAAAAAATCAATTAACCATGACATCCGGTTTAGATGACGGCGTAGCTGATCCTGATTGTACTTTACCCGCCTGCCTTGTATATAAAGCGGATGCTGGAACCCGCTGGGCTTATCATACTGCTGCCTATACACTTTTAGACGAGGTGATTCAAAATGCAAGTGGCCTTAGTTACAACGCCTATTTTCAACAAAAAATCAGGGATAGAATTGGGATGAATGGAATTTGGATAAAATCTACGAATTCAAATAATGTATTTTTCAGTAATGCACGCAGTATGGCAAGATTCGGATTGTTGATGCTTAACAAAGGGAAGTGGGATAATACTGCTATTTTAAGCGATACCAATTATTTCAACGCACAGGTAAATACTTCCCAAAACTTAAACCTGAGTTACGGTTATTTAACCTGGCTGAATGGCAAAACCAGTTTTCGGGTACCCACACTTCAAAATCTATTTCCGGGGCCACTTATTCCTAACGGACCTGCTGATCTATATGCAGCTCTTGGCAAAAATGATCAGAAAATATATGTTGTCCCTTCAAAAAAATTGGTGGTAATAAGAATGGGGAATTCTGCAGGCGGTTTTCAACTTGCTGTATCCGATTTTGATAATGTGCTGTGGGGTAGATTAAAAACTATTATTAATTTCTAATAGAGTTTTATAAAAAACAAATCTTTCAGATATTTTTTGTCGATTTCAGAATTCCGCACTGTTAACTAAAAATAGATAGCAGGCTTCTCAAAAAAAATGTTCTTTAAAGCTATTTATACAGACACTTTAAACAAAATAGTGACACATTTTCTTCCTGTAACTTTCCCGGTATTCTTATATTTGTAATTATTGTAATAATAACACAGCCTGGATAAATATTTTCTTATCAGTATCAAACAAACTATGATTATGAAAAAACTGCTTATTCCTTTTTTACTTATCAGCATGTCTGCATCGGCACAATTCAATATTGAAAAATTATTGAGCGCCCCATTTCCAAATGAGTTAAAGGCATCAAAGGATGGAAAGTATATGACGTGGGTATTTAATAACAAAGGTGTGCGCAATGTGTGGTTTGCGGATGAAACGGGCAAAGATGCAAAACAACTTACACATTATACAGATGATGACGGACTGGAAATCACCAGTCTTATAATAACGCCCGATGATAACAGCGTTGTGTTTGTTCGCGGAAATGATGCCAATTCAAAAGGAGAAAATGCAAACCCAGCAAGACTTCAAACTTCTACCGGGGAAGCAGTTTACATAGCTTATGTAAATAGGGACAGTGTGAAAAAAATCGGAGATGGCGTATCACCTGAAGTTTCGCCAGATGGAAAACAAATAGCCTATATTTCTTCATCACAGGTATGGTTAGCCGCCGGTGATAGTTTGAAACCTGTAAAATTATTTCAGTCGAGAGGCAATCAATCACAATTGCGCTGGTCGCCGGATGGAAGTAAATTGGCTTATGTAAGTAACAGAAGCGGACATGCTTTCATCGGAATTTACGATCTGAGTAAAAAAGAAATATCATATCCTGATGCCTCCACAAACAGCGATACAGATCCTGTGTGGTCGCCTGGTGGCAAATACCTTTCTTATATGCGGCAGCCTTCTATCGGTGCCCAAATGCCTTTTACTTCTCAACGCTCCTCGCCGCTGCCCTGGAGCATCCGGCTAATGGACGTTGCTTCCTTGCAGGCAAATGAAATATGGAAAGCAGATGAAGGCGCCGGAAGTGCCTTGCCTGATGAACTTCCCGCTGTTGATAATCGTTTATGGTTTACCGCAGACAACACTATTATTTTTCCTTGGGAGAAAGACGGGTGGATGCACTTGTATGCTTTGGATTTCCAAAATAAAAAAGTGAAGTTGCTCACACCAGGTGATGGAGAAGTTGAAAAAGTCGTCTTATCTCCTGATAAAAAAACAATTATTTATTGCACGAACATCGGAGATATAAGCAGGAGACATATTTATACAATTAATTCTTTAGGCACGCCGGTAATGGTTACCAAAGGTAACGGCATAGAATACAGTCCTGCGGCACTCTCCAATGGAATTGCTGTTTTGGAAAGTACTGCACAACATCCCTTATGGCCGGCAATTGTCAGGTCCAATGGTTCAATGAATGATATTGCTGTGAATGAATTTCCCAAAGACTATCCATCTTCTTCGCTAGTAACCCCAAAGGTAATTTCGTTTAGGGCTACAGATGGAATGCAGGTTCCTGCACAATTATTTCTTCCTAAAAATTTGAAACCGGGAGAAAAACATCCTGCTATTGTTTTTTTTCATGGCGGTTCCAGGAGACAAATGTTACCGGCATTTCATTACATGTATTATTACTATAATGCTTATGCGCTCAATCAATATTATGCAAGTAAAGGGTACATTGTTCTTAGTGTAAATTACAGGAGTGGCATTGGGTATGGACTCAATTTTAGAGAAGCTTTGAATTATGGAGCCAATGGTGCCAGCGAGGTAAACGATGCAATAGGAGCGGGGCTCTACCTGCAATCGAGGAATGATGTAGATACAAAACATATTGCTGCATGGGGTGGTTCCTATGGAGGGTTTCTTACCGCATTTTGCCTGGCAAAAGCTTCTGATATCTTTTCATGTGGCGTAGACATGCATGGAGTACACAACTGGAATACTGAGTTAAGTAACTGGCGCGCCTACGATTCCGTTAGTGCAGGTACATTTTCACAAAAAGCTTATCTCTCTTCTCCCATAGCCTATATTGATGGATGGCATTCGCCCGTATTATTAATCCAGGGAGATGATGACCGGAATGTTCCTTTTTCGCAAACCATCTCTCTTGCGGCTGAACTAGGCAAAAGGAATATTCCTTTTAAGGAACTTGTTTTCCCTGATGAGGTACATGATTTTTTAATGTTTAAAACATGGGTTAAGGCTTACAATGCCGCTTATGATTTTATTAGTGCGCACGATAAATAATTTGGATCACACTAAATTAAAATCTTCTTTTTTTGTTTGTTTACTGCCGGTAGGCAGGTTTGCCGGAACAATTCTTCCCTGGCCTTGCGCTTAATATGTATATGCTGACAGTATCTTCCAAAAGCCCTGAGGATGAAAGAAAAAAAGCTTAAAATTTAAAGCTTTTTTTCTGTGAGTGTATTTTTAATGGTTTCTAAGAAAACGGGAATATCAAAAGGCTTTAATAAAAACCCATTTGCATTTACCCGTTCTGCTATAACAGCAACATGGGCATTGGCAGAAAAAAGAATAACAGGAATATGCATGGTTGCGGTATTGTTTTTCATAAGCTTAATAGCGTTTTCACCACCCATGGAGGGTATCCATAAATCCATTAAAATAATATCCGGTTTTACGTTGCTGATATCTTTTATAATATTATCGCAAAACGACCTGGTTTCTACAGTAAAATTATTTTTCTCCAAAATAATTTTACACACCATCAATATGTCTGCTTCATCATCGTAAATTAGTATACTTTTTTTCATTGTGATACAGGGATAGTAAAATTAAATGTGCTCCCTTTGCCTGCAACGCTTTCAGCCCAGATCTTCCCGCCATGACGCTGAACAATATCCTGAGAGATAAACAGCCCTATACCAAGGCCCTGGAAATGAATGGCCCGCTGCTCTTCACGATAATAGCGTTCGAATATTTTTTCGATACTTTCTTTACGAATTCCAATTCCTGTATCTTTCACTGATACCTTAACTACTTTTTTATTCAGTTCTATATTAATCATCACTTTTTTTGATTTAGGAGAATATTTAACGGCGTTGCTCAATAAATTGATTACCACTTGTTGTAATCTGTCTTTGTCTCCTTTTACAGGTTTTTTTATTTCCCCCGTCAATAATAATTGATGATCCGGTGATACATATTCAATAGATTTTAAGGCTTCACTTACCATTGCGCCGAAGTCGAATGAGGTCACATTCAGTTCCATTTTCCCATTTTGTATTTTACTCACATCCATCAATTCTCCAATAAGTTCATTTAACCTGTCAATAGACGCCCGGGCTTTTTGGGCAAAAATTAAATTTTTGTCATTAGTTTCTTTCATATCCATTTCCAATAATTGGATGTAGGCTTTTGCTGTGGTAAGCGGGGTCTTTAGTTCGTGGCTTGCAATAGACATAAATTCATCCTTTGCCTGGTCTTTGGTTTTCTGATCATGAATATCAACCGCCGCGCCCACCCAGGAAGTAACCTTACCTTCATCATCTAATATGGCTATTGCCCGGCTTAAATGCCAGCGATACGTACCATCACTTTCTCTTCTAAATAATACCTCCATATTAAAATCCTCACCTGTCGCTACCGAATGATCCCACGCTTTTCTCATTTCTTCGAGGTCCCCGGGATTCACTACCTTTTCCCATCCTGAGGAAATGGCTTCCGCAAATGTTAATCCTGAATAATCCAGATAAAACTGGTTAAAGTAAGTCATCTTGCCATCAGCGGATGCAGTAGAGGTGATTTGTGGAATTTTTCCCAGTATTATTTTTAGATTATCTGAATTTCTTTTCTCTACCCTTTCAATTTCTTTTCTGATAGTAATATCATTAAATGCAAGCAGTATCAGGTTTTCTTCATTTTCTTTTTGTATAGGCTGGGCATTAAAGCAAAGGGTGCGCATCCCGATAGCTGGAAAATCATAAGTATCTTCCCATTCAATAAACTTTTCATTTCCATTTTGCATCCGTAAAAGATGGCTGCGCAGCTCGGGTATATTCCACCCGTTGTTTTGCAAATCAAATAAAACCTTTCCTATGGTTTCTTCTTCAGTAAGTTTGAAATCTTTATAAAAAGATTTGTTGGCACTTTTTATTTTGAAATTGCGGGTAATTACCAATAGCGGCTCATGTATGGAAGAAACTATTGCCTCGGCATATAATCTTTCCTGGTTAAACTGTTCGTTGCGTTCAAACAATTCCTGGTTCACCGTTATCAATTCTTCATTGGTACTTTGTAATTCTTCTTTACTCGTTTCCAATTCTTCATTCAGGCTTTGTAATTCTTCACTGCCGCTAAGGAGTTCTTCATTGGCACTTTGCAATTCTTCATTGGCGGCTTCCTGATCTTCTGCAATGCTTCGCATATCCTCACGAGCCAATGCAAGATCCTTTTCCAATTGCTTATTGCGAATGTTTTCTGGATTTTCTTTTAATGATAGTGATTTCGATGCCTTTTTGCCTGTTTTATTTATTACAGGTGAAACATCTTTAAAAAGTATTAAGAAGTGAAGATCAACGGAATTAAGCAATGGAATTACCTCAATAGTTACGAATATTTTGCCATTATTTACCGCTATGTTTTCTTTAACAAAAATTTCCTTTGTTGTTTTTGCTCTTTGCAAAGCATTGCGAAGTTCGAACGACAAGCCATTACGTGCCATTTTAAGTACGTTTAAACTTGCTTTGCCGGGCGAAGGCTCCAGGAAATCGCCGGTTGATCCCCGAAATTGTACAATGTCGTACTGGTCGTCCACTATTACACCTGAAGGCGTATATTTTGACAATAAAATATCATCTGCGTCTTTTTCAAAATCATCCCTCTTTCTTTGGGGAGTGCGTAAAGAATAATCATAGTCTTTGATGGTTTCTTCACGGCGTTCAGAAGCCACGTTCATAAACTTGCCGGGGAAAGATTTTCTTGTAAATATTTTTTCCCTCTTATTATTGGAAATAAAATATTCAGAAGCATGGCCGATAGTTTCTGATTTTCCAAGCCACAGGTATCCCTGCCTGCCGGCAGGCAGGCTTTCCTGGTTAAGGGTATAATGAAAAGCGGTAAACGCTTTTTTTTGTAAAAAAGGCTCCAGGTAAATGAGCACATTGCGGCAACTGATCAAATCCATTTTTGCAAACGGCGGATCTTTCAAAAAATTATGAGTCGCAAACACACACATATCTCTTATTACTCTTTTTACCTGGTAGCTTCCATTTGTCCTGGTAAAAAAATCGCGAAGCCTCTGTTCTGATAAACCCTCCATTTCGCTTTTATGATAAATACTGAGTCTTGCTTTTGCAATGGCTTTTTCAGAAATATCAGTAGCAAATATCTGCACCCTGACGGTGGAAATTTTATCGCCTAAATATTCATGAATGCACATGGCAAGCGAATAGGCTTCCTGGCCCGTGGAGCAGCCGGCTACCCAAATACGCAAGGGATCAACAGACGATTTGTTTTTTATTAATTCGGGTAATATATTTTTACATATAGTCTCAAAAATTTGTGGGTCGCGAAAGAAAGAGGTAACGGGTATCAGAATGTCCTGGAATAAATTATCCTGTTCCTGTTTGCTTTGTTTGAGTAGTTTTAGATAGTCCGAAATTTTTTCGAGTTTGCAGATGATCATACGGCGAAGAATACGCCTGCGAATGGTTGACTGTTTATAATATGTAAAATCAACACCATTATTGAGTCTCAGCAATGCAAATATTTGTTTAAAACTTTCTTCCTCAGTTAGTTTTAACGGTGTCGCATCATCATTGCCGGAAGGCAGTATCTTAAACTCGCTGTTTAGCTGCAGCAATTGCTTTGGCATCTCTTCAGGGGGAAGTATAAAATCCACCACACCTGCTTTAATGGCGCTGTGCGGCATCGAATCATACGCTGCGCTGATAAGTTCTTCGGCAAAGGTTATTCCACCATGATCTTTAATACTTTGGAGCCCCAATGTACCATCTGAACCATTGCCTGATAATACAATACCTATAGCATGACTCTGATGCACTTCTGCCAGCGAGGTAAAGAAAATATCAATAGGCATATTTTTTTGATCCCTCGAAGGCCTTGGGCTTAGTTGCAATACTCCGTCTGTGGCTACCAGCATTTTATTGGCAGGAATTACATATACATGGTTCGGTTCTACCTTCACGTTGTCACTTACTTCGCTAACGGGAACACGCGTTTCCCTTTGTAAAATTTCAGGCAAGGCGCTGCTATGGTCGGGATGTAAATGCTGTACTAATATGTAACCTATTCCTGAATTCTCAGGTATGGCTTTTACCAGTTTTTTAAAAGCTTCCAATCCACCCGCGGAAGCACCTATACCTACAACCGGGAAAAGGTTTTTTGAAAGAATTTTTGTTTTGTTTTTATTTGATTTGACCATTTGTTATTGAGGAATTCATTTTTAATTATTTTCAATTACGGTAGAAGTAAGAAGGGGGAGTATGGGTAAAAAACTATTGAGATCTCTTTTGAAATATTCTTAAGCAGATTAATTGCAGACTTTTTCATATGCAAAGGTAAGCCTTTGTTAACCTGGTGGCGAATGTCTTTTTATTTAATATATGCATACCAAATGGTGAAGGTCTTTTTATTAAGTTAATAACATTAAGAAATAATTCTTTTTCAATGTATTAACCTTTCTAAAATGCATTTACAAAAAAATGGGGGGTGGATTGAAATCCTCCCCCGGTATAATCCAATATCCTATGAAAAACCACCAACGTAATATCTAATACTATGCCACCTAATTTCATATAGGCATTTGATTTTGTTGCTTATAAATCATTATTGAATTCCCCATCCTGGGATTCTTATCGGCTCTCCGACATAGAAATTCAACTTTCTTAAGAATGTTAATTTGTTTTAGCCTGGCAATTAAGAAAAACTTAAGAATCCTGGTAAAAAAGTCTTCATTGCAGTAAACCTGCCTACCGGCAGCAGGCTAACAAATAAACCGATTTTTATTTTTGTAGAAATTACATTTCAAGTAAAATCAATTATTTTTTTTACCTTTTAAAAATGAATGAAAATGTAATTATCATTTTGGCCGCCGGCGCATCCTCGCGAATGAACCAGCCAAAGCAGTTGCTGCCCTATCACCAAAAATCTTTATTATCGCATACGATTGAAGAAGCGCAAAAATCTTTAATGCCCGTTATTGTGGTACTGGGAGCGAACGCACAACAAATAAAAGCAGGAATCGGGAGTATGGAAGTAGAAATTGTGGTGAATGAAGATTGGAAAAGCGGGATGTCTTCTTCCATAAAAGCCGGCCTTCAAAAAGCACTTGCTAATTTTAAAGAAATGCAAAATTGTATCCTTGCAGTCTGCGACCAGCCGTATATTTCATCCATTTTATTCCAGAAACTGGTTGATGAAAAAAAGGAAAGCGGTAAAGAAATAGTTGCGTCTTCTTATGCTGATACTGTGGGGACGCCTTGTTTGTTTGATAAAAAATATTTTGATGAACTTCTGAACCTGGAAGGAGATCATGGAGCAAAAAATATTTTACAAAAATATCGGAACGATGTAGCTTCCGTTGATTTTGAAAATGGCAAAATTGATGTCGATACTAAAAAAGATTACGAGGAACTTTTAAAGAATCAGGATTTATGAAAAACAGGTTGGTTTCCTTACTGATCCCATTTTTTCTTTTTCATTCAGCTACTTCATTTGCACAAAAGCAAAAGATAACTGTTGCTGTAGCCGCCAACATGCAATATGCGTTTAAGGAATTGAGAAATGAATTTGAAAAAAAATATCACATACAGGTAGATGTTGTAATCGGTGCTTCAGGAAATTTAACCAGGCAAATTATGCAGGGTGCACCTTTTGATGTTTTTATTTCGGCAGATACCAAATATCCTGAAAACATCTACCAGGAAGGGTTTTCGGCAGAAAAGCCAAAAGTGTATGCCCGCGGGGCTTTGGTATTGTGGACCATAAAACCTGGTTTACAACTTCAAAAGGATCTTCATTTTTTATTGTCGGGCAATATAAAAAGTATTGCCATTGCCAATCCAAAAATAGCTCCGTACGGGAGTGCTGCTGTAGCTTTTTTAAAAAAAATGGGTATGTATGATAAGTTGAAAAACAAATTGGTTTATGGAGAAAGTATTTCCCAAACGAGCCAGTTTATTGCAACCGGAAACGCCGATGTTGGCTTTACTGCCAAAGCAGTTGTACTTTCTGATCAAATGAAAAATAAAGGCCGATGGATCGAATTGAATAGCGATGAGTATCCACCGATTTTGCAGGCAGCGGTTCTTTTAAAATATGGAGTTGAAAATCATTCTTCAGCCGCCAGGGAATTTTATGAATTTTTATTTTCTGAAAATGCGAAGGATATTTATAAAAAATATGGCTACATAAATTAAAGAGAATGATCGAAACTGCCCCGATATTTTTAACGCTGGAATTGGCTTCTCTCACTACGGTCATTTTATTTTTTCTTGCAATACCGCTTGCCCGCTGGATTTCTCATAAAAAAAATATTTTTAAAACCATTGCAGAAGTTATTGTGAGTTTACCATTGGTTTTGCCGCCCACTGTTATCGGCTTCTATTTATTATTGGCTTTTAGCCCTTCAAATTCATTTGGAAAATTTCTAGATCATTATTTTGATATCCGGCTTGCCTTTTCGTTTGGAGGGTTATTGATAGGTTCTGTCATTTACAGTTTGCCTTTTATGGTGCATCCGGTTCTGTCGGGTTTAACTTCTTTGCCGGCAAGTTTGGAAGACGCTTCTTACTCCCTCGGCAAAACAAAAACTCAAACTTTATTTAAGGTGTTATTGCCAAATATTAAACCCTCTTTACTTACAGGAATTGTACTCACCTTTGCGCATACTATCGGGGAGTTTGGTGTGGTACTGATGATCGGTGGAAATATCCCTGGCAGAACAAACGTAGCCTCCATAGCGGTTTACGATGAAGTGGAAGCATTAAATTATCACAACGCCAATGTTTACGCGGCCGTTTTGGTCGGCATTTCAGTTACCATTTTATTTTTACTTTATTTATCAAACCGTAAGTTGCAGGAAGTTAAAATATTATGACGCATTTTTCCCTACAAAAAAAATTACATTCCGCAGAAGGGCCTCTTTCACTTGATGTAAATTGTGATATTGAAGACGGCGCATTTATCAGTTTGTATGGCCCTTCAGGTGCAGGCAAAACTTCACTGCTGAGAATGCTTGCAGGTCTTATGCCTCCTGATTCGGGAATGATAAAAGTGAAAGATGAAATTTGGTTCGACAGTGAAAAGAAAATAAACATCATTCCACAGCAAAGGCTTACTGGCTTTGTGTTCCAGGATTACGCACTTTTTCCCAACATGAATGTTGAACAAAATATTTTGTATGCCTTGGGAAAGAATGATTCTAAAAAAATTATTGATGAATTGTTGGATGTGACCGGACTTGGCGGCTTGCGCGATAAAAGAATTCAAATGCTGTCGGGTGGGCAACAACAGCGGGTTGCACTGGCGCGTGCCGTTGCAAGAAAACCAAAATTGTTATTGCTCGATGAACCTTTATCTGCCATTGATAACGAGATGCGCGCCAACCTTCAACAAACATTGCTTTCAATTCATGCTCAGTATAATGTAACGGCAATTATTGTGAGTCACGATATAAATGAGATCGTGAAACTTACTTCCAAAACCATTCACTTACAAAATGGAGTAGTGCGGCAATATCAACCTCCCACTGAAATTTTTCTTAATCAATTCGATGAACCGGGTTCTATGAAAGGTGTTTTTTTATCAGCTGAAAAGGCGGCAAATGAATATGAGGCGTTGATACTTACCGGTGAACAGGTTATTAAAATTAGTTGCAGTGAAAATGATGCTAAGGATTTGCAAAAGGGTGATGAAATAGTGCTTTCTTTTAAAGGCGCAACGGCTTTTTTGCGTAAATTGTAAAAGATAAATGTAAAAGATGATTATTGATAAATTCAATCGTGTACACGACTATCTGAGGATTTCGCTAACGGACATGTGTAACCTGCGCTGCTTCTATTGTATGCCCGAGGAAGAGTATGATTTTACGCCCAGTTCCAGGTTGATGCAGCAGGATGAGATATTTGCCATCGCCAAAATTTTTGTTGAAAACGGCGTGAAAAAAATAAGGCTTACCGGTGGTGAACCTTTTGTCAGAAAAGACGCGGGTCAAATTATCAAATCGCTTTCTACACTCGGTGTTCATCTTGCTGTAACAACCAATGGCACGCGTCTTCACGAATTTGAAGATGTGTTGGAAGCTTCACAAATTCATTCTATAAATATTAGTCTCGATACATTGGATAGAGAGAAATACAAATTTATCACGAGACGCGATATGTTTGATCTTGTAAAGAAAAACATTGACGGCTTTATTGCTAAAAATTTCCAGGTGAAGATTAATGTAGTGGTGATGAAAGATTTTAATGAAAATGAAATAATTAATTTTATTCAGTGGACAAAAGAGGTTCCTGTTCATGTTCGTTTTATTGAGTTCATGCCATTTGCAGGCAATCGCTGGACAAGTAATAAAGTAGTTTCTATGGATGAGATTCTACAAAGGATCGCAACACGTTATGAATATGTTTTGCAGAAAGGTGAAAAGAATGATACAGAAAAAAAATATTTAATTCCGGATCACAAAGGAAGTTTTGGCATTATCAGTACCATGACAAAACCCTTTTGCGCTGGCTGTAACCGAATGCGATTAACGGCTGACGGCAAATTAAAAAATTGTCTTTTCTCAAACGGTGAAATGGATCTGCTGACGCCCTTCAGGAAAGGTGAAAATATTTTGCCACTCATTCATGAAAACATCCAGGGAAAAGCAAAAGAGCTGGGTGGCCAGTTCACAAGTAATCTTGAATCAGTAGAAGCTCAATTGATTCATAACAGAAGTATGATCACCATTGGCGGTTAATAAATAAACAATGATTTCAGTTAAAGAAGCAAAACAAAAAATTGAAGAAAAAGTTGGTTTACTGCAACCAAAAGTTTTGCCTTTGCAGAAAATAGCTGGCTTATCACTTGCCGGTGATGTGTATGCGAAATTTGATATTCCTGCATTTGCACAATCTTCTATGGATGGTTATGCAATTCGATTTGAGGACAAAGATCTTTCGTTATCCATACAAAGCAAGATAGCTGCAGGAGATGTAAATTCTTATTCCATCAGTTCAAAACAGGCAGCACGAATTTTTACAGGCGCAGCTTTGCCGGCAAATGCCGATACAGTTGTGATGCAGGAAAAGGTGGACGTTGAAGATGGAAATGTTTTAATAAAAGATGAGCAGTTAAAATCGGGAGATCATGTAAGAAACAGAGGTGCAGAAATTAAATCAGGTGAAATTGCACTGAAAGCTAACACGCCTGTAACTCCTGCTGCACTTGGTTTTTTAGCTGCTATAGGAATTCCAGAAGCGTTCGTTTATCCTTCGCCTGCCGTTACCATTATTATTACTGGAAACGAGTTGCAACAACCCGGAAAAGAACTTTTATTCGGACAGGTTTATGAATCGAATTCAATTTCTTTAGATGCTGTTTTGCGTGAGTCAGGAGTGGTTACAATCGATATTTTATATGCTGAAGATAAACCAGAAGTTGTTCAATCCACATTGGAAAAAGCATTACAAAAAAACGACCTGATTTTATTGACTGGGGGCATCAGTGTAGGTGATTACGATTTTGTTTTGCAGGCAACTGAAAAGTGTGGCGTGCAAAAGCACTTTCATAAAATAAAACAAAAACCCGGAAAGCCTTTGTATTTCGGAACAAAGGAAAATAAAGTGGTTTTTGGTTTACCGGGCAATCCCGGCTCCGTACTTACCTGTTTTTATGAATACGTTTTACCTGCTTTGGAACAAATGATGGGGAAGAAAAATTTGATAAAAAAAATAAAAGCAACTTTGCACAGTGATTATTCAAAAAAAGCCGGATTGACGCACTTTCTGAAAGGTTTTTATGAAAATGGTAAGGTAATGATCCTGCCTTCGCAGGCATCCTTTCAATTACGTTCTTTTGCAACGGCCAATTGTTTAATTGTGTTGGATGAAGACGCGGAGGATGTAAAAGAAGGCGCGGAGGTTGAAGTGCATTTATTACCCGTTTAATTATTTTT
>JBBQWJ010000011.1:0-26708 GCA_038210685.1 Chitinophagales bacterium
ATATTGGTGGATGCAGGTATTTCGTGCAGGGAAATTGAAAAAAGAATGAAGCGTCTTGGTTTGTTGATGGAGAAAGTAAAAGCAGTATTTATTTCTCACGAACATTCAGATCATATCAAAGGATTACCAACCCTGGTAAAAAAACATCTTTTACCTGTTTATATTACAGATGCTACACGGCGAAACGGAAGACTGGATTTTGAAGAAAAACTTGTAAAGCTTTTTATTGCTCATGAAGCAATTACGATTGGAAATTTATCAGTAATCGCCTTTCCGAAATTTCATGATGCAAGCGATCCTTACAGTTTTGTGGTAAGCTGCAATAAAGTTTCTGTTGGTGTTTTTACTGATATCGGCAAGCCATGTAAAAATGTAATCCAATATTTTAAGCAATGCCATGCAGCTTTCCTGGAAGCCAATTATGACGATGAAATGCTGGAAAATGGCAATTATCCTTTTTATCTGAAAAAACGTATTTCAGGCGGAATGGGACATTTAAGCAATAAAGAAGCGCTGCAACTTTTTATTAGTCACAAGCCTCATTTTATGAGCCACCTACTGTTGGCGCATCTTTCAAAAAATAATAATTCGCCCGAACTGGTGCAGAAAATTTTTAACGCGCATGCAGGCAATGTGCAGATAACCATAGCATCAAGATTTTGTGAAACAGAAGTATATCACATTCACTCAAATCAAGCAACACAAAAGGTTTCGGAGTTAAAACTCCATAAAAAACCAGCTCCAACCCAACTCACTTTTGGTTTTGCATAGATGCAGAGACTGGCACAATATTTAATAGTTTTAGGTATTCAAAAACATTTAAAAACTAAGAGATGATGGAAGAGAAAGAAAATAAACAACACCCAAAAGATCCGGTGATAAAAAATCCGGAGGAACATAAAAAGAGTGAAGATGCTTTTGAGCAGGCGGAAGAAGATATTGAAAAAGATCCCGATATGGACCTTGGCGATAAGCCCGATCTTGATGAAGGCGAATTGGCAAGAAAAGAAGGGCATCCATAAATTAAATCCGCTTCGGCAATTGTCACGGTTTTTTTATCTAAAAATTCCGTTTATTCCTCATTGCAGCAAACTACAAATCCCAAAAGTCCAAGCTAACATTTTTGGCGTTCGTAAATTTGTTTAAGGCTGTTTGATTTTCGCGACCGCATTTAGCATTTTTGTCAATAATCTTTCATGAAATTACCTTCTTCACTCAGGGCATTAAATTATCGTAATTTTCAGTTATTCATGAGTGGGCAATCCATTTCCCTTATTGGAACCTGGATGCAAAGAATGGCGGTGAGTTGGTTGGTATATGAAATGACACATTCAGCTTTTATGCTAGGTTTGGTTGCTTTTTCAAGCCAGATACCGATGATGTTTTTATCACCTTACGCCGGAGCTTATGTTGACAGGCATAGCCGTTACAGAACTGTGCTGGTTACACAGTTTGCCTCAATGCTGCAGGCCGGTTTGCTTGCTTTGGTGGTTCTTACCAATCAATATAACATTACTATCATTATTTTGTTAAGCATTATGCTTGGTGTCATCAATGCCTTTGATGTGCCTTCACGCCAGTCATTCATGATAGTGCTGGTTCAAAATAAAAAAGATTTACCGAATGCCATCGCACTCAATTCCACTATGGTTACGCTGGCTCGTTTGGTGGGGCCGGCATTGGCGGGAATATTACTAAGCACAGTAGGTGAAGGCATTTGCTTCCTGATCAATTTTTTAAGCTTTATAGCTGTCATTTCAACACTGTTAATGATGAAAATAAAGATTGGGGAGCCAAAAAAGAATGTAGAACCTATATGGAAAAATTTAAGCCAGGGCTTTACTTATTTAAAACGAAATCCCGCATTAAAGCATGTGATTATTTTAATGGCGTTGCTTAGCCTGTTTATTATGCCTTACATAACGCTGCTTCCTGTATATGCAAAAACAGTTTTTAAGGGTGATGCAACTACTTTTGGATGGCTAAATGCTATTTCAGGATTAGGTGCTTTAATGGGTGCCATTTATGTAACCAGATTAAATGCTGAAAGGAATTTATTAAAAGTAATGATTGGTGCGGGATTGCTCATCTCAGTAAGCCTTGCGCTTTTTTCTTATATTACTTATTTGCCTCTTTCCTTATTCATTATTATGATAGGGGAAGGAGGGTTGCTTACTTTTATTGCTGCAACCAATACGTATTTGCAAACCAATGTAGAAGAAAATATGCGCGGCCGGGTAATTAGTTATTATGTAATGGCATTTGGCGGTGTGCTACCAATTGGCAGTTTGATCATTGGTTTATTTGCCCATTTAACCAGTGCGCCTTTTACGGTTTTGGTAGAAGGACTTGCAGGAATCATCACGTTATTTCTATTTATTCCTTCGTTTAAAAAAACCTCTAAAAGAACTAAAGAAAAAGCAAGAAGATTAAAACTTGCCAATCAAATGAATTAGTGAAAAAAATTTTATTTGCCTGATGAAAAATAAATTTCATAAAAGCGCCATTTGGTTTGATATAATGCTTGTTTTACTTGCATGTGTGGCCGGAAGCGTGGATGTAATGAGTTATTACAGGCTCGGGCATGTTTTTACTGCAAATATGACCGGCAATACTATTTTACTTGGCCTTTCTATTGGCCGGGGAAATCTGGCTTCCTCTCTACATTCCCTGGCCGCTTTAGCCGGTTTTTTTACAGGCGCTTTAATTGGGGCTACTATTATTGAAAATACCAAAAGGGCATGGTCGTATTATGTTACGCTCTGCATCACGATTGAAACAATGATAATTTTTATCCTGGTTATTATTTGGTTTGAAGAAAGTGTAATCACTAATAATTATGTGCTCTATATTTCAATTGTTTTATCAGCCATTGCAATGGGAATTCAAAGTGCTACCATTTGGCATTTGAAAATCCCCGGCGTAGTAACTACTTTTCTTACAGGAACCATAACTACCATCGGGATGAGCGTGGTAAATGGCATTAAAAGAAGTTTTGGAAAAAAAAAAAAGAATTTCCTGAATTGCCCATGCCCAAAACACTGGAGCAAAGAATTGAATTGCAGGTAATTGTTTTTGTTGCTTATGGATGCACAGCAGTTCTAACAGGCTGGCTGGAATATCATGGTTCCCAATTGTTACCGCTTTTACCTTTAACATTAATAATTGGTGTGTTGATAATAGTTATTATCAGGCCAGACCATCCTCATATGCAAAATAATGTTAGGTACGACAAAGAGGAAAACGAACAATGAAAGGTGAGTCGTAGTTATAGTAAATAAACAAAAAATACAATTTTTTATTTTTCAGAAATTGCCTTTCCAATCCGTTCAAGTGCGGTTCCCAATTTTTCAAACAGATCTTTATATTTAGGTAATTCGGCAGAAGTGTAAATAAAAAAGACAGCAAGTTGTTTATTATTTGCAACCAGTTCATCCAACAAAATATTTTTTTTCAAGCGATAACATTCGCGCATTAATCTTTTTACCCTGTTTCTATCTACCGCATGTTTAAAATGGCGCGTACTTACTGTAAAACCGCATTTCAGAGATGAATCCTGCGTTTCGTTTTCCATATAAAGCACTCTTAATGGAAAATGAGAAAAAGATTTTCCCTCTTTAAAAAGCCGTTGAATCACCTTAATGCTTTTTAATCTTTCCTTCTTTTTTAAAGTAAATTTTGGAGTGATAAGGCAATTATTGAAAGATGAAAAATAAAATAAAGATAAAATAAAAAATAGCCTCGTTTACAGAGGCTATTTTACAAATATAGAAAGCTAACTTTTTATTTTTTACTTCCGTGTTCATCAGAAACGGTAAGTTTATGGCGCCCTTTTTTTCTACGGCTTGCCAAAACTTTACGGCCATTTACCGTAGACATACGTTCTCTGAAACCATGAACACTTTTACGGCGGCGCTTATGCGGCTGGTAAGTACGTTTTTTCCCTGGCATTATTTATTATTTTTTTCCTTTTATTTAAAATTGTTTCCGTCATTATCAGCCGGGCACCATCCCTGCTGTTTGTGAAAGGGCTGCAAAAGTAAGAAAATATTTTAAATTTTTAAGTGGGTTGCCACAAATTTTTACAATTTTATCATTTGCAAAATTAGTGCGCAACTTTTGCTCATCTTCACCTTCTGTGGCGACTTTTCATGTATTTTGCATGAATAATTTCTTCCATTGGCTTTTCATATACTTTACTTTCCACCCACGAAATCACATCCAGGTAGGCAAATGAGCGCGTTTCAAACCTGTTTTTCTCCAAATGCTTGATCTTTTTCAAAAACTGCTCCAGCTCCGGTTTAAGAAGTTTGGCTTTTACATTAAAAGAATGCCGTAGAAAAGTGAAAATTGCTTCTTCAACAATGGTCAGATTTTTCATACGGGCAAAAAAGCGATACACCGATTTAATAAGCGATTCCAGAATTTCTTCATTTCCTATCTCATAATGACAAAGCAAATGCATCAGCCTCGCATAACATTGAAGGTCGTTTCGAAGACCTTGCTGGTTATCATTAATGATCTTATGCAAATAATCAATTGCTGTATTATACTCTCCGGCACCAAAATAAAGTGAAGCAAATTTGTAATTAAAAACCACAATGCGATGCGTATCCACAAAAAGAGAATACTCTTTGAGCTTGGCTTCCACTTCAGGAACAATCGCAATTCCTTCCTTAAAATCACCCTTCATCAAAAACTGGTTGATTTTAGCGCTGTTGATGTAAATAGAGGTGTGCGTTCTGAAGTTGTCGTGCTGGGTGGCAACCGGCGTTTTCGCAAAAGCTTCAAACTGATCAAGTGTTTTTTGGAAGGCTTTAAAATTTCGAAGATCGAAATGTGCATTTAATAAATTATGCATTCCTTTAATGTAATGGCCGGTTTCTACCGACCTCATTACTTCGTCTTCATAAAATAAATCAATCCATTTTTGGCTGTAGCGGTAATACATTAAAAAATCCTGCCGAATAAAAGCATACCAGCAATAGCTTTGGTACAAATATAGTTTTTCATAAAACCCGTTGATGGCATCACCATCTTTTGGCAATGAACTTTTAAAAAAGCCCCTGATATCTTTCTCATCTTCCACATTTCGCGCATGACCGTTTTTTACATACCACCTATAAAGTAATAACGCCAGGTTCGAAAGTTTGGTTACCCTATCAATATGCGCGCTTATTTCAAGTGCTTCTTCAGCCAGCAATTCGGTTTTTTCCAAAGTACTTCGGGTAATATGAAGCGTTTCAATTTTTTTCTCCAAAGAAATCACCTGCACCAGGAAATTCATTTTTTGATTCGCGCGCGCAAGTTCTTTTGCTTTTTCAAGGATATGTAGGCTTTGAATTTTTAATCCTTTATTGTAGAGCAGGCGGGCATTATCTAAATGTTCACTTAGTTTAAGATCAATATTTTCATTGGTTTTAAGTAACCGCAAGCTTGCAAGTAATTGCTTATATAAATGGGTTTTTAAATTGGCTAATTGTGGTTTGGAAATATCTTTTAATGTTTTTAAAAGTACTTTCTCATCATAATCTGCAAGCTTATCGAGTGCATCAAATAAACGGATGATTTTGAGGTCCTCTTTAGCAGAACTTCTTTTAATATAGAGCTTAAAGTGCCTCTTCTCCGCTTTCTCAAGAGAATGTACCAACAGAAATAATGTATCGGAAAATAGATTAGGCATCATTATTGATTTATGCTGAAATACCTGGCAGCAAAGAGTTTTAAAAAATTCATTGTGCTCAGCGATAATATAATTCGATTTAAGTTAATTATGTTTAGAAGTTGGGGTAGTGTAAGTTTGTTTTATAAATGAGTTAATAGATAATATTACTTGTTTCAACCGGTGACAAAATTCACTTTTATTTTCTTCAAGCTGTTTGTCAGCGCAAATTTAATTTAAGAGTCTCATATCAAGCAATACGTTAAAGAGTCCGCCTGTTTCTACAGGGGGACTTATTTTTTAGGTTAAAATTACCTTTTTTAAATTCATTATTTCTGTAATTGTGGTTCCTTGTGATGAGTATGCTAACATTTTTAAAAAAAAATACTTGCCAGCGGAGGCCGGCAAGCATTTTATTTCACTGGGTTCGGATTGTGGCGATTATAATTTAGCTACTTCATAGTTTTCAACAACATGATCTGTTGACTTCACATGAAACACTGCTGTTTCGTGAGTTTTTGCAGTTGTTACCTGAACGGTTAACGCAAAATCAGGAGATGTTAAATCAAACTCATCAACATCGAGCCGATAGTTACGAGTTACATTTTCGCCTTTTACTTTTTCAGAATAAAGAACGTTTTCGTTTAAATCTTTAATAACTATTATAGTAAAACAAGCTTTTATAAGTATTGCCAGGCTGATAGTAAACAAACAAATTACCAGCATTTTTATTTATCATCTTCCAATAAAAAAGCAATATTCCCCTTAATAGCGGGCAAAAATATTTGTATTATTTACTAACTTTATTAGTACTTTTATGCTAAAAGTTTTATCATGCAAAATTTATCTATGAACGGTTCTTCTCTACAGATGGAAATAGGCAATTGTCCATATCACGAATACCTGTTGGTATTACAACCCAATGCAGATGTGAATGAGAAGCTTCTGAACATTAAGGAAGAATTTTCCCAAAAGTTTAAAATTCAATCCGCACAGCATTCTTACTCACCTATCATATTGGCCAGTTTTTTTCAATTCAAAATGATAGAAAACCGGCTGGTAAATGGTTTGAATACTATAGCAATGGGTTATCATCCGTTTACAATAAGCTTAAAAGATTATGGAAGTTTCCCTAGTCACTCCTATTTATAAACGTTGAATCTAAACAACAAGTGCGAAATCTCATCAAGGAATTGACACCAGCCCGCCAGTTAATGACGTTGAACAAAGAGAACAAACCTCATTTTATTGATGATCCGTATCTGCCTATTGCCAGAAAATTATTACCGTGGCAATATGAAAAATCCTGGAATGAATACAGCCATAAAAATTTTACAGGTCATTTTATGGCAGAAAGTATGTTCCTTTTGAAAAGATCAACGGGCATTCACAAAGATGGCCGTGTTACCCAAGTAAAATATCAAACGGTGAGTCAATTTAAATTTATGAACTTACCCGTTAGTGCAAAACAGGGTGAATTATTTAGCCAGTATCAAACTAATACATAAAATTATATTCTGTAGAAAATAATAAAGATGAAAAAACAATTAAAACAAGATCATTTCAAGGTGTCACGACAAAAACAGGAAGAAGAGAATGAATATTTACCAGGTCGTGGTGCCCAGTTTAATACAACCAACCGCTTTCTTAAAAACCAGGAAGTAAAAGAAGAAATTGAAGCCATCGATGAATGGAATAATGCAAACGTAGCCACGAAATACATTGAACAGCAGGTAAAAAGTATTGTAAACAAAGTAGAAAGCCCCGATTTGGGAATGGCGTACAGTATGAATCCTTATGCCGGTTGCGAACATGGATGCATTTATTGCTTTGCGCGTAATGTACATGAATATTGGGGTTACAGCGCGGGTCTTGATTTTGAAAGAAAGATCATTGTAAAAGTAAATGCGGCGCAAATGCTTCGAAGAACCTTGATGAATGCAAAGTGGGAATCGCATCCGATCATGTTAAGTGGCAATACAGATTGTTATCAACCAGCAGAACAAAAGTATAGATTAACAAGAGCGATGCTTGAAGTGTGTAATGAGTTTAACCAACCGGTCGGAATCCTCACAAAGAATTCATGGATCTTGAAAGATAAAGATATACTGCAGGAAATGGCAAAAAGAAACCTTGTATCTGCAATGGTTTCTATAACCACCTTCAATGAAGAACTTCGTAGAGTGATGGAACCAAGAACGGCCACCGCCACCCAACGATTAAAAGTAATTGAAGAATTGAGCAACGCCGGCATTCGGATGGGAGTAATGATGGGGCCAATGATTCCCGGATTGAATGAACATGAAATGCAAAGGATAATGAAAGAAGCCAGCGATGCGGGAGCAAAATTTACGGCTTATACTTTTATACGGCTTAATGGTTCTATTAAGTTTTTATTTCATGATTGGTTGTATAAAAATTTCCCTGACCGGGCGGATAAAGTCTGGCATTTAATAGAAGCAAGCCATGACGGAAAAGTGAATGATTCCCGCTGGGGAGTGCGCATGAGAGGCGAAGGAAATATTGCCGATCTTATAAATCAACAATATAAAAAGTTTGGAAAATTATATCACATGAATGAAGACAGATGGGAATTGAATACCACAGATTTCAGAAGGCCGGGGGAACAGGGGAAATTATTTTGATTTTTTACTGAAAATCCACATGCTGTGAACTCACCTTTTCACCAAAAAATATTTGTGAATGCTGATCAAAATCAGTTGTAGAATCAGTAGTGTAGAATTGCAACTGACCGTTTTTACTGCACTTTTCTTTTATTTCCGGATGTCGGTCAAGATATTCTGCAAGGCTGTTAGCAACGATTTTCCCTTGAGGGATCACATTGGTATTTGGAGGCAGAAACTTTTTTATTTTGTCTAAGAGAAGCGGGTAATGTGTACATGCAAGTAAAACCGTATCAATCTCCGGTTCAGTCTTTAATAAGATATTCAAATCCTTTTCGATAAAATAATCAGCACCCTCTGAATTATATTCATTGTTTTCTACTAAAGGAACCCACATGGGGCAAGCATGCTGAATAGCTTCTACCGCAGGAAAAAACTTTTTAATTTCAATTGGATAAGAATCAGATTTTACAGTTCCTTTTGTTCCTAAAATGCCTATTTTTTTAGTCGCAGAATAATTCCCTATAATTTCAGCAGTTGGCCTTATAACACCAAGCACTCTTTTTTCAGGATAATTTCCAGGAAGATATTTTTGCTGAATGCTTCTTAATGCTTTTGCTGAAGCTGTATTACATGCAAGAATAATAAGCGGGCAGCCTTTAGAAAAAAGCCATTTTACCGATTCCAGGGTGTATTGATAAACCGTATCAAAAGATCGTGATCCGTAAGGCGTCCTGGCATTATCACCCAGATACAAAAAGTCATATTCCGGAAGCCGGTTTTTTATTTCTTTTAAAACCGTTAGTCCGCCATAGCCTGAATCAAAAACACCAATAGGAGCTGTCATTTACCAAAAATAACGAAGCCACCCGGTTTATGGAGTGGCTTCATAAAATAAAAATCTTAATTATTTATGGCTTTGCTGGTGTTGTAGTAGTAGTTGGTTTTTTTAAACCAAGTTTTTTGATTACCAAAGGGCCAATGTCATCAGTCGGAGGCATTACTATCAGCGCTTCTTTTGGCATGATGTAAGTGTACCCGTGTTCTTTTGATACGGCTTCAATTGCGTCCTGCAGTTTCTTTTGTATAGGAGCAGAAAGCTCTTGCCTTTTTTGCGCAAATTCATCTTGAATTCTTTGGTTTTCGCCGGCAAGTTCCTGGCTTTGCTTTTGAAGATCGTTTCTCCTTACTTCTTTCATGCTGGGGCTTAAAGTAGAAGAATCCTTTACAAATTTTTGAATGGCGTCATTTAAAGCTGCCTGCTTTTCCTGAGCATTTTGATAAAGCGATTGCTGGTATTGATCAAGTTCCTTTTGCACCGTTGCAGCTTCAGGCATTAATTGAATGATCTCATCAGCACTTATGTATCCAATCTTTTGAGCGTTTGTCGTTGTTGAAAATCCGAATATTCCTGCTGAAATAAAAAGGATAGTTAGAAATTGTTTCATCGTAGTTTTTATGGTTTGTTTTTATAAAGTGTTTAAAAATATAGTTTAGGATGCACGTTATTTTGTGTTTGACAATTATTTAACACCCAACTCTTTCAATACGTCATCACTCTTATCCAATTTTGGGTCGGCAAATATAACGGTAATTCCATCACTTTTATCCAAAATAAAATCATATAATTTTGCCACAGCCAATTTTTGTATTGCATTATAAACCTTGTCCTGTATTGGCTTTATCAATTCTTCCCGCTTTTTAAAAAGATCTCCCTGGTAGCCAAATCTTTGACGCTGAAGATCCCGTAGTGCTTTTTCTTTATTATAAATTTCATCTTCCCTCTTTTTCTTTAATTCATCGCTCAGCATTACTTTTTCTGCATCATAATCTTTATACATCTTGTCCAGTTCAGCCGATTTCTGATCAATTTCCTGTTGCCACATTTTACTAAACTGATCTAACTTTTGTTGAGCTTCTGCATATTCAGGCAATTTGTTAAGAATATACTTGGAATCAATAATGGCGTAACGCTGTGCAAAACCACTGCCGGCAAAAGCAAAGGTGAGTAAGAAGATAAAAAGTAGTTTTTTCATTCTAAATTATTTTTTACGATCAATTGGTTTATTAGCCACAGTAAAACAACAAATAAAAGTAAATCTTATTCTGGCTTATCATTCTTATTCAGGCTCCTGACCGAGCATAAAGGTAAATTTAGCAGCCCCTTTTAAGCCGGTACTTGAATTAATTCTGTCGAGGCCAATTCCATAATCAAAGCCCAGCAGTCCAAACATTGGAAGGAAGAAACGCATTCCCAAACCTACTGATCTGCGTAATTTGAAAGGATTGTAGTCTTTAAAACTATACCAACCATTAGCCGCTTCAAAAAACGCAAGTCCGTATATTGTGCTGCTTGCACTTGTGCTGAACGGATACCTCATTTCCAATGTATATTTATTGAAGATAGTAAAAAAGTTTTTTGCCTGGCTAAGATCCGGGTTAATTTTTGGATTAGAATTATCATACACAGGATAACCCCTGTGGGCAATAATATCATATCCCAGGAAACCGTAGTTATTACTTAATCCTGCGTCACCTAACTGAAAACGCCCAAATGGGGAAAGCGGAGCGCTTGAATTATATCTTCCCAAAAAACCATACTTGGCGGCAGCATATAATATAAATTGTTTGTCCTTGTTTTCTCCACGCCCTTGCCCAATCGGCACATACCATTGCGCTGTAAAACGCTCTTTGTGATATTCTACCCATTTGTACTGATCAGCCACGCTTAAAGGCTGTCCATTCCTAAACATAGAATATGGAGGAGTTAATTCTGTACTTAAAATAAAATTAGAACCACTTGTCGGAAATATGGGGTTAGGACCCGCTGAGCTTCTTGCAAGTGTTATTTTAAGACTAATATTATTGGAAACTCCGTTATATAACCCCGGGAAAATATTATAATTCTTGAGCTTATACCTTTGATAATTCAACTGGTAAACCAATGAAAAGTAATCATCAGGCCATTGCAATTGCTTACCAAGAGAAATACTTACGCCTGTATTTTTTATGTAAGAAGAATCCGCATAAGAGCGATTGTAATAGCCTGTACGTGGGTCATATGCATTGGCATATTTGGTATCATAATACCCTAATGTAAATGGATTTCTTTTTTTACCTCCAAGCCATGGTTCTGTAAATGAAAAGTTATATGATCTAAACTGCTTACCATTACTTTGAGCCCTTAAGCTTAGCTTTTGTCCGTCACCAACAGGCAATGGATCCCATGCCTTCTTTTTAAAGATATTGTAAATAGAGAAATTATTGAAGGTAACGCCCAAGGTTCCTGTCAGGCCAATTCCACCTCCAAATCCTGCTGAAAGTTCCAACTGGTCTGAAGATTTTTCTACCACGTTCCAGGTGATATCAACCGTCCCGTTTTCAGGATGAGGAACTATTCCCGGAGAAATTTTTTCTGCGTCAAAATAGCCCAACTGAGATAGTTCCCTTTGCGTTCTGATAATTTTTTGCCTGCTAAACTTCTCACCCGGAATAGTGCGTAATTCCCGGCGGATAACATATTCCTTGGTTTTGTCGTTTCCGCTGATACCCACTTTCCCGATGGATGCTTGTGGCCCTTCAACAATACGAATTTCGTGGTCAATGGTATCATTATATACTGCTGTTTCTACTGGTGTAATACGGAAAAATAAATAACCATCATCTTCATATAAACTTGCGATATCACCACCTTCCGGTGAAGGAGAAACACCCAATTTTTTATTTAGTATTTCAGCATTATATACGTCACCTTTTTTAATTCCTAATATAGTACTTAATATCGAATCAGGATATTTCGTATTTCCCTTCCAGGTAATATTTCCAAAATAATACCGTGGTCCCTCAGTAAGCTTGATCGCCACATCCAGGTTGCCGTTATCATTATAGGTAGTGTCGGCAACGATCGTAGCATCGCGAAAACCAAGTGAGTTGTAATAATCCAATAATTTATTTTTATCCTCCAGGTATTTCTTTTCATTAAACTTGGAAGAACTCAGGAATTTTAAACGTACATAAGGATCAAGAAGTTCTTTTGTTTTAGAAGGGAAAAGAAATCCGTTTTCCTTTACATATTTATTAAAAGTGAGATAGTTTGTTTTTGTGGAGTCATAAACGTTGTAGTCCTCTGATGGAAATAAAGTTAGCCTGCTTTTTTCCTTAGTTCCCTTCATCTGCTTTTTCAATTTCAGATCAGGCACTTTATGGTTGCCGGCAAAATAAATATTGTTGATTTTTACCTTACCATTTTTATTGACAATAAAAAGAAGATTAACTGCATTGGTCGCTTTTGTGTCCTTTACTTCATTGATCACCACATCTACATTTCGATACCCTTTATCAACAAAAAATTTCTTAATGATAGAGATAGCAGAAACCTTAAAACCTTCTGTAACTCTTGTCACTCTTCCCTTTTTCAGGTCAAGTTTTTTAGTAATATCGTCTGATTCTGATTTGGTAATACCTTTAAATTTAAAGTTAGAAAGCACCGGCCTGTCAGTTACGTGAATCTCAACAGAAAGATCGTTACCTTTTAAATCAGTTAGGTAAATTTCAACATTTGAAACAAGATTTTGTTTCCACAAATTGGTAATAGCATTGGCAAATGCATCTCCTCCGGGAAGTATAATTTTATCACCAATTGCAAGCCCGGAAATAGAAATGATCAGGTTTGGATCAAACGTTGTCCCCGTTACCGTGATTTTAGAAATGGTATATTGTTTAGGCGTCTTGGCATTAAAAATATTTTCAAGTTCTACATTTACAGAGCTGGGAACCGTGTCTTTATTGACAGGAATTGAAGGAATTGAATCAGTATTTATAGTATCCCGGGATACAGAATCTTTCACAATCTGGGCGGAAACAACAGTTCTGGCAGTAAAAGAGATTGCTATCAAGAAAAGTATCTTGTAGATAGTATGCATTAAATCGATTTTAATAGGGCGGCAAGATAATTTCAATTATTAAAAGTTTTTGTTAAATCAACCACAAAACAAAGGGATGAGCAGAAAGATTACGCACAAAATTGACGGCAATTTTAAGAAGAAATGATTTTATACCTGTTCGCTTGTTTTGCCAAATCTTCTTTCGCGCATTTGATAATCTAAAAGCGCTTCGTATAAATTTTCCTTCCTGAAATCGGGCCAGAGTGTATCAGTAAAATATAATTCTGCATAAGCAAGTTGGTATAATAAAAAATTACTGATCCGGTATTCTCCGCTGGTTCGTATCATCAATTCCGGATCAGGAAAATCTGCAGTGCATAAATGCTGTTGAAAAACTTCTTCAGTTATTTCACCTGGCTGGATATTTCCATTACTGATTTCTGTTGCAATACTTTTAACAGCATTCAAGATTTCCCAACGGCTGCTGTAGCTGAGGGCCATAACAAGATTGAGCCCTGTATTGGATTTTGTTTCCTCGCAAGCTTCATTCAATTCATTGTGAGCATTAGGGGGTAGCATATCAGTATTTCCAATTACATGCAACCTGATATTATTTTTATTAAGCGTAGCTACCTCTCCGCGGATTGTTTTTACCAATAATTCCATTAGTCCGGTCACCTCATCTTTCGGCCTGTCCCAATTCTCGGTACTAAATGCATAAAGAGTAAGGTATCCTATCCCCAGTTCGGCACAACCTTCAACAATATTCCTTACGCTTTCAACACCGCTGTAATGTCCAAATAGCCGGTCCTTGCCTTTTTCTTTTGCCCAGCGCCCATTGCCATCCATTATAATGGCGATGTGCCGCGGGAGTTTTTCGGCTATCAATTTATCTTTTAAACTCATCTTGTTGTTAAAAAAGCAAGTCAGGCATTCAGTAGCCTGACCAAACAAAAGTAAGAAAATTGTGAAACAGAATCAGCTAAATATTTTAGGGGTTCACCGTGGGGCAGCGATAAGAAGTTATATTAAATGAAATTCCAAATTCTGCTATAGTATATTGATCTTTTTGTTTGCTAAAACCTCGTTGCCTGCCTTCAATTCCGATAGGGGGTCCTACTTCAAAAGAACGGTCCTGCATGATACCGGCTATAGATTTTCCTCCCGCAGTTGACGGAAATTTATCAACGCCTACGTAGGTGGTGCTCACATCATCAATATAATCGGTGGTGGTAAACCTATGGGTAATTTCAAAAGAAATATTTACTTTATCATTTATAGCATACTTAAAACCAAAACCAAGCGGGAAACACAAAGCCATACTCCCGTATTCTTTTCGGCCTTTGTAAAAGGTTTCACCTTCTGTATGTAAAGGGCGTAGGTACACTTTCTGATTGTGGTAATAAGCATAAGGATCATAAGTAAAAAAACCAACGCCAAGTGTAGCATAAGGCGTAAAAGAATGAGCCGGATCTGTAGGAATAAATTTAAAAAAATTAAAATCTCCCTGCAAAGCAATTTCAAAAATATTGGTATTGAAACTTAAATTCCTTCTCTGCTGGTATTCATTTTTACTATAAATATCACTGTAGCCTAATTTTGCAAAATGGGCAGATAATCGCACCGATGTGTAATTACCAAATTGTTTTCTAACAAATCCTCCAATTGCTATCTTCGGACGATTGATTTGCGTCCGGTTATTCAAATCACCAAAATAATGGGCAACTCCGGCTGTGATTCCAAACTCACCTTCCTGAACATAATCATTCATTTGAGCCTCGCTGCTCATAGTAAAAGCAAAAGTTATTAACAGGAAGAAGAGGAGCTTTTTCATATTTCCAGACAAAATAAGTGATTTAAAAGTAAGAAATAAACGATATTCCTCAACCTATAACGTTAAAATTCATCAATTCCGTTTATCAAGGCCCCAGGATAATTTATTTCGGAGCGTTTGAAGAAAGTTATTTTCATTTAATCTTACAAGATTAATACCGAAAACTTCTTTTCGGATAGCCAGTAAAACTTCTTTTGAAGCTATTTCCCGGCGACTGTCGAGCGTACATAAAAAACCATCGGTTCTTCCTTCCACTTCAAAAGAAATAACTGAGTCATCAGGGATCACCAAAGGCCTGATATTTAAGTTGTGGGGAGAAACAGGGGTAATGACGAAACTTGCTGAATCAGGAAAAACAACCGGCCCGTTACAGCTTAATGAATAACCTGTTGAGCCTGTAGGAGTAGCTACAATAAGTCCATCAGCCCAATAGGTATTTAAAAATTCGCCATTTAGATACGTATGGATTTTAATCATTGGCGAAGTATCTTTTTTATGGATGGTAAATTCATTAAGGGCGTAGCTTACCCCTTTGAATAAAGGCATATTGGCATCCAGGTGCACGAGCGATCTTTTATCCAATACAAAAGTGCGCTTTACCAGCGCTTCCAGGGCTGAACGAATTTCGCCTTTGCCAATACTTGCCAAAAAACCAAGCCTTCCGTAATTAATTCCCAAAATCGGGATTCCCTTATCACCCACAAACGTAACTGCATCCAGTAAAGTGCCATCACCGCCAAGGCTGATAATAAAATCTATTTCATCCAGATCCTCCGATCGGTTAAAAGTGGAATATTTGTTCTTAATGCTTATAGAACTGTAAAACAGGTTAAAAAAATCCTGGAAAATAACGGGTTCAATATTATAATTAGAAAATTCAGCAAGCAAAACTTTCAAACCTTCCAGTTGTTCTGATTCTAATGCCCGACTATAGATCGCTATTCGCATAATGATTTCGATTGAATTTATTAATCGCTTTCAGGCATTCCATGGTGTGTAAAAATAATTCCTTTTGATTAAGTAGCGATAGAATGTTAGGAAAAAATCACCAACCAGGTAAAATGAAAAAGAAGATATTTGTTGGTTTACTGGAAGAGAAGTCGATTTCTATTCCCATATCCTGAATTAAATGTCCAGGTAATTCATTAAATTATTGTAGTTAGTATTGATTTCGTCTTCAAATAATTCTTCTCCCGAATAATAAGAGACTGTGTATTCATATCTTTCAAAAGTGGCAACGATCGTGGCTATCTCTTTTTTATTGATTTGCAATGTCACTTCCAATAAATTTGGCACCGGGTGAGGCGTTACATTAAGATGCAGAATGGTGGCGCCGTCACTTTCAATAATACTGTTGATCTCTGAAATAACAAAACGGGCACGTTCCATTTCCAACACTACCATTGCCCCAAATTCAGATGAACCACAAAAATTTCCCATCTCGGTTATTAAAGCCTTTGAAGAAATAGTGCCCAGCAATTCATTGTCTTCATTAATTACAGGAATTACATTGGTGTGGTATAAATTATAAATAGTGGCTGCTTTTAAAAAATAAAACCTGGCGTTAACGGCTGCCGTTATAAAATTGGTTTGAAAAACATCAAGCGTAGTATCTTTATTTATTTCATCTACCAGGTCTTCTTCACTTATCAATCCCAGGAATTTTCCATCAGAAACTACCGGAAGGTGTGATGTTTTATGATCATTCATTAAGTGAAGCACAGTCTCCACCGAATCCTTCAGTTTTAATAACGGAAATATATTATCAGCAAGTTGCAGAGTTGTCATTGTCCTAATTTTAAATGTTACTGCAATAGTCTTTGGTGAAAGACAAGATAAATCACCGAATCGTTGCAGCAGGTATTTTTAATTTTGAAAGAAAAGCACCAAGAATCTGGTTAAATTCATCAGGAACTTCCATCATGGGAGCATGGCCGCACTTGTCAATAAAATGCAATTCACTGTTTGGGATCAGTTTATTAAACTCTCTTGCCACAAAGGGCGGAGTGATGGTATCATTATTTCCCCAGATGAGACAGGTGGGTTGTTTTATTTGATTTAATTCATCGCCAAGGTTATTACGAATGGCAGATTTGGCAAGTGAAATGATCTTAATCACTTTAATCCTGTTGTTGGTAATTTCAAAACATTCGTCAACCAACTCATCTGTTGCCATTGCCGGATCATAAAAAGTAAGCTGCGTTTTTTTTCGAATGTATTCTTTGTCGCCGCGTTTAGGATAACTGTCGCCCATTCCATTTTCAAATAAGCCCGAACTTCCGGTGAGTATCAATGATTTTACTCTTTCAGGATTTTTCAACACATACACAAGTGCTACATGGCCTCCTAATGAATTTCCCAATAAATGTATATGATCATAATCCCTGTGTTCTACAAATCTTTTTACAAATTTTTGCAAACCACCCACTGTTGTGCCCAACAGATCAAGATCAAAAAGCGGCAGCAAAGGCACAATCACTTTATTCGTTTTCCTGAAGTATTCCACCAGGTGAGAAAAATTACTTAATGCACCAAACAGCCCATGCAATAAAAGCAACGGTTCTCCCTCTCCTTCTTCTAAAAATTTAAACTTCCCGTCTTGTTTTATTTGATATTCCATGAATTTTTCCGATGCAAATTTTGATGCCCGTTAATTAGTGCTAAAATAAATGTTTCTATTGAAAAACTCCTTTAATAATAATTATAATAATTTTCAGTACGCTAATTTATCACCTAAATTTTGAAAAAACGATTGCAGTTTTATAAATAAATCTTTAAAAACAGGAATTATTTTTCCAAGATTATCAATTACTGCCGGGCCCCAGGGAGCCACAAATTGATAAACATGAGAACTCTTAATTGTTTGAGGTTTTAAAAGAACCATCTTTTCTGCAAAAAATAAAATAACACTAAAAATAATGATATAGATAACGATATAAAGAACAATACCTGCCAGCCTGTCGAGCCAGCCAAGCATGGCCATGCTTATTGTTTTCCTTATGATCCTGGCACCAAGATTTACCAATAAAACAACCACAATAAATACCAAAGAGAATGCTACCAGCGGCAACCATCTAGCCGATATTCCAGAGGCGGATTCGAGATGTTGGGCAACCACTGCAGAAAGTTTTAAAGCGGCTGCGAGGCCAATTATAAAAGCGATCAGGGAAAAAATCCCTACCACAAATCCTTTAGAAAATCCTTTGAAAACAGCAATGATCATTACTATAAAAAAAGCAACATCTATAATCATTATCCTGTTGATTTAAGACTTTTTTAAGACGAAAGTACAAAGTCTAACGCTTTAACGGCTTCATCCATTAGCCTTTTGCTTATTGCTTATTCAGCATTTCCTTTACAATTCCGGCAATGGTTTTTCCATCTGCTTTTCCGGCAAGTTGCTTATTGGCCATACCCATTACTTTCCCCATATCTGCAGGAGAAGAAGCGCCCGTTTCTTCAATTATTTTTGAAATGATTGTTTTTAATTCGGCTTCATCCATTTGTTTCGGCAAAAACTTTTCAATCACTTCAATTTCTTCTCTTTCTTTAACTGCAAGGTCTTCACGGTCTTGCTTTTCAAAAATTTCCAAAGAATCTTTCCGCTGCTTTACCAGTTTTTGCAGAAGTTTAACTTCATCTTCTTCTTTTATCTTTCCGCCTGCGCCTTCCGCAGTTTTTGCGTTGATAATTGCTGATTTGATAGCTCTAAGACCACGTAACGCTTTTTCATCTTTGGCCAACATAGCAGTTTTCAGATCTGCCATTACTTTTTCTTCTAAAGACATAATTGTAAATTATTAATGATAATAAGAATGCTTTATCAATTTAAAAAATATTGAAAACAGAAATAACCCAAAAAACTTTGTTTACTGCTCGGCCCTTTCTTTTTCTACAAATTTTTTATGAAAATCGTTTGCAAATCTTTTTATTTCTTCTGAAAGGTCTTTACGCCTGGTAGCGCGTAAAAAAGTATCGCCCATGGTAAAAAACACCTGGTAAAAAAAATCTGCCATTTCATCTGTCATCATATCTTTCGTCCACAGGTCGATCCTTAAAGCGGATTTATCAGCGCCATCCCAAAAAGCCAAAAACATGGCTTTGGCATTCTGTGGTTCTTCGGCTGTGCTTCCCGATGCACTCCATTTTATATTTTGGGGAACCTTTTCAGCGTCTAGCTGAACATCGATGTTTATATTTGAATCTGCCATAATTGGCTGCAAATTTACTACTATTGCCGTTGAATACCCATTCGTATTTAACCTTTCTTTAACCATGTAACAAATACATTTGCCAACTTAATTATGTGTATGAAAAAAATTGTTTTTGTAGTTATCAGTTGTTTGTTTTTTTCAATGGCGTTTTCGCAGGAAAGCACGCCTTCCACTACAAATAACAGCAAGGTTAATTTCGCAAATCGTTCCGGAGATCATTTCATGTTGCAACTTTCGTCTGATCATTGGACCGGCATGCCTGACAGTATCAGCAGCCATCAAAAAGGTTTTTCAAAAGGTTTTAATGCGTATATCATGTTGAATAAACCTTTTAAAAGCGCACCTAAACTAAGCCTTGGAATTGGTTTGGGTATCAGCACCAGCAATATGACTTTCAAAAAAATGGATATCGATGTAAAAGGTGCTCCGGGTTTATTGCCTTTTACTGCGCTTGATTCTACCAATCACTTTAAAAAATATAAACTGGCTACCAGTTTTCTTGAAATTCCATTGGAATTTCGTTTTACATCAAAACCAAACAATCCAAACAAAAGTTTTAAAGCTGCTGTAGGTATAAAAGTGGGAACACTTGTGAACGCGCACACCAAAGGAAAAACGTGGCAGAGTGCATCCGGAACTACTCTTAACGCTTTCGTTCAAAAAGAAAACAGTAAGCGCTTTTTTAATACTACCGATTTCATGGCAACTGCAAGATTAGGTTATGGAATTGTTTCTCTCTTTGGTTCTTACCAGCTAAACAAGTTATTAAAAGACGGAGCCGGCCCTAATATTAAATTATACCAGGTTGGAGTTACCATCAGCGGCCTATAATTTATTTCACAATACAATTTAAAAGGGTTCACTTTACAGTAAACGAATAAAAAAGCAAGATTTTTATTTTATTGTGGTACAATCTATGCATCGTTTTAGTAATTATCTTTTAAAAAATGATGAATTAATTTTGTCATCTAAATAATTTCTATTGATCGAAAAAAAAATAAATTATAACAACAGTATAAATGTTGTTCTCGTTGCCGTTATTCAAAACGGGCAACCGGAACATGAAATAAAAGAATACCTTGACGAATTACAGTTTTTAGCAGAAACGGCTGGTGGAGTTACCGTTAAAACCTTTACCCAAAAATTGGCTCATCCTGATAGCCGTACTTTTGTAGGTAAAGGAAAATTACAAGAAATAAAAGATTTCACTTTAAGAAAACAAGTTGACCTGGTAATATTTGACGACGAACTTACCGGCTCTCAAATTTCAAATATTGAAAAAGAACTAAACGTTACTACTATTGACAGAAGTGACCTTATCCTCGATATTTTTGCTTCGCGAGCTCAAACTGCCCAGTCAAAAGTGCAGGTAGAACTGGCGCAATATCAATACATTTTACCGCGATTGAAAGGAATGTGGAAACACCTTGAAAGGCAAGGTGGAGGAATAGGAAGCCGCGGCCCCGGTGAAACTGAAATAGAAACTGACCGTCGTATTGTAAAAGACAAAATAAGCTTGCTTCGCAAAAGGCTCGCAGAAATAGATAAACAATCTTTTACACAAAGAAAAGACCGCGGAGAATTTATAAGAGTGGCTTTAGTGGGTTATACGAATGTGGGCAAATCAACCATAATGAATTTGCTGAGCAAGAGTGATGTATTTGCAGAAAATAAATTGTTTGCCACGCTTGATACTACCACCCGAAAAGTAGTATTGGGGCACACGCCTTTTCTTTTGAGCGATACAGTCGGATTTATCCGGAAACTTCCCCATCATCTTATTGAAAGTTTTAAAAGCACATTGGACGAAGTTCGCGAAGCGGATATTTTATTGCACGTAGTGGATATTTCACATCCGAAATATGAAGAGCAGATTGCGGTAGTAAACAAAACTTTACAGGAATTAAAGACCTTTGAAAAGCCCATTATTATTGTGTTCAACAAAATGGATCAATACGAAAAGAACACTTTTGATCAATGGCTTCCCGAAGAAGTGAAAGTACAATTGCTTGCTGAATTAAAAGAAAGATGGCAAACGCAAACCAATGGTAGCTGCGTTTTTATTTCTGCTATAGAAAAAACCAATATCAAGGAATTGCGCCAGGTAGTTTTAAACCAGGTAAGAGAATTATATCAAAGCAAATATCCTTATAAAGCAGAATTCTTTTATTAATGGACAAAACAGAAAAATGGATAAAAATTGCCGGCAATAGTAACGAAATTTCTTTCCAGGATAACAATATTGCCACAATTCATATTTCAGGAAAAGCTGTTTGCATTGCCAAAACCAATAATGGTTTAAAAGCTTGTTTTGCCAAATGTCCACATGCAGGGGCCGATCTTTCTGAAGGATTCCTTGACAAAAAAGATAATATCATTTGCCCCGTTCATGGATACCGATTTTCTTTGAATACCGGAAGAGATACCAATAGTGAAGGATATTTTTTAAAAATTTATAAAATAAAAGAAATCGAAGAAGAAATATTTATCAAGTTAGAAGAATGATAAATATAGGGTTTCACAAAAATAAAAGACACAATTTAGTAACTTTGCAAGCTGTCATTTTGGCTTTTAAATATTTACTGCATTAAAATTGACATACAACATTTACTACTTTTTTAAATAAAATAATTTATATATATGGCAGGGCTACTCTCATTATTATTTGGTGGCAATAAAAGTGAAAAAGACGTAAAGGCAATAAGGCCTCTTGTTGAAAAAATAAATGTATTTTTTGGACAATATCAATCTATATCCAACGATGAATTGCGCGGCAAATCAATTGATTTTCGCGGACGAATTAAAGAATATGTGAAGGACATTGATGACCAGATAGAATCTCAAAAAGCTGAAGCTGAAAAATTAGATTCAGCAGATATCTCAGGCCGTGACGCAATCTATAGCCAAATAGATGACATGCGAAAAGACCGGGATAAAAAACTGGAAGAAATTCTTCTTGAAATTTTGCCTGAAGCCTTTGCCGTAGTTAAAGAAACGTCACGCCGCTTTAAAGAAAATACTGAACTTGAATCAACCGCTACAGAACTTGATAAAACTTTTGCCACTTCAAAAAATTACATCCGCATTGAAGGTGAAAAAGCAATTTATAAAAACAGGTGGACAGCAGGTGGAAGTGAAATCGTTTGGAACATGGTTCCCTACGATGTACAATTAATAGGCGCTATTGTTTTGCACCAGGGTAAAATTGCAGAAATGGCAACAGGTGAAGGTAAAACGCTGGTTTCTGTTTTGCCTGCTTACCTCAATGCACTGGCAGGATTGGGCGTTCACATCGTAACGGTGAACGATTATCTCGCCCGCAGAGATAGTGAATGGAACGGAACTTTATTGGAATGGCTGGGCCTTACTGTAGATTGTATCGACAAGCATCAGCCTAACAGCGAAGAAAGAAGGAAAGCATATGGCAGCGATGTAGTTTACGGAACTAATAATGAGTTTGGTTTTGATTACCTGCGTGATAACATGGTGCACACTCCTGAAGAAATGGTGCAAGGCAAACATCACTTTGCAATGGTGGATGAGGTGGATAGTGTATTGATCGATGATGCCAGAACTCCATTAATTATTTCAGGGCCTATTCCGCGTGGTGATCAGCAGGAATATGATCAGTTGAAACCTCGTGTTGAAAAAATAGTAGAAGCTCAAAGAAAAGTAGCCAGTAATTTTTTAATTGATGCAAAGAAAAAAATTGCAGAAGGAAATGATGACCCGAAAGACGGAGGCCTTGCTTTATTTCGCGCTCATCGGGGGCTTCCAAAAAATAATGCCCTCATTAAATACCTGAGTGAACCAGGCATGAGGGTAAAACTTCAAAAGTCTGAAAACTATTACCTGTCGGACCAGGAAAAAAATATGCATGTGGTAGATGAGGAATTATATTTTGTGATTGACGAAAAAAACAACCAGGTCCAACTGACTGATAAAGGGATTGCCCTGATCACAAAATCAGGTGAAGACCCTGAATTCTTCATTATGCCTGATATAGGAGTAAAACTTGCTGATATTGAAAAAAACGGTGCATCCCCGGAAGAAAAGCTGGAACAGAAAGAAACCTTATTAAATGACTATTCAATAAAAGCCGAAAGGATCCATACCATTACCCAACTATTAAAAGCCTATACTCTTTTTGAAAACGATGTGGAATATGTAGTAATTGAAGGGCAGGTAAAAATTGTGGATGAGCAAACGGGTCGTATCATGGAAGGCCGCCGTTACTCGGACGGTTTGCACCAGGCTATCGAGGCAAAAGAAAATGTAAAGATTGAAAGTGCTACTCAAACTTATGCTACCATTACCTTGCAGAATTATTTCAGAATGTATCACAAGCTGGCGGGTATGACCGGTACAGCAGAAACAGAAGCTTCAGAATTCTGGGATATATATAAACTCGATGTCGTTTCAATTCCTACCAATGTTCCTGTTATAAGAGAAGATGTACAGGACCTTGTATTCAAAACTAAACGGGAAAAATATAAAGCAGTAATTGATGAAGTAGAAAAAATGACTGCCGAAGGAAGGCCTATCCTTGTGGGAACTACCTCAGTTGAAGTGAGTGAATTACTGAGCAGGATGATGAAGCAAAAAGGAGTTGCCCATAACGTTTTGAATGCAAAACAACACGCCAAAGAAGCGCAGGTGGTTGCGGAAGCAGGTTTGCCCGGAGCCGTTACCATTGCTACCAACATGGCAGGTCGTGGTACTGATATTAAACTTGGACCAGGCGTGAAAGAAGCCGGAGGTTTAGCCATACTTGGTACAGAAAGACATGAAAGCCGCCGTGTAGACAGGCAGTTGCGTGGCCGTGCGGGAAGGCAGGGAGATCCCGGTTCTTCTAAATTCTTCGTTTCGCTGGAAGATGACCTTATGCGTATGTTTGGAAGTGAAAAAATCGCTTCTTTGATGGATAGAATGGGTTATAAAGAAGGCGAAGTGATTCAGCACAAAATGATTTCCAACAGTATTGAACGCGCGCAAAAGAAAGTGGAAGAAAACAACTTTGGTATCAGGAAAAGATTGCTTGAGTATGATGATGTGATGAACAAGCAACGTACGGTTATCTATGGAAAAAGAAATCACGCATTATTCGGAGAAAGACTTGCTCTCGATCTTGACAATGCCTTTTATTCTGTAGCCGAAGGCATCATTAATTCATTCAAAGAAATTAATGATCATGAAGAGTTCAAACTTGCTGTGATCATGAATTTTGGAATTGATACTAATATTACTCCTGAAGAACTGGAAAAAGAAGATATGAATGAATTGGCCAACAAATTATATTACGAAGCCAAAGACCATTACAACAAAAAGAACCAAATTACAAATGAGCAAACACTTCCGGTTCTTAAAAATATCCGTAAAGATCAGGGTGCTCATATTGTAAATGTTGCCGTACCATTTACCGATGGTAAAAAAGCAATGCAGGCAATTGCCAACCTTGATAAAACTATCGAATCAAACGGTTCAGAACTTACCAATGCACTGGAGCGCAATATCACTTTAGCATTGATTGATGATGCGTGGAAAGAACATTTGCGCGCCATGGATGATTTGAGACAAAGTGTTCAAACTGCGGGATATGAACAAAAAGATCCGCTGGTAATTTATAAGATCGAAGCTTTTGGTGCTTTTAAACAAATGGACGACCAGGTAAATAAAGATATTGTAAGTTTCCTTGCTCACTGCCATATTCCGGCAGAGCAAAACCAGGAAAACAGGATTACAGAGGAAAGAAGGAGAAGAACTGATATGAGCAAAATGCATCAACGTAAAGCTGAATTTGCAGGGGGAGCCGAAGGGCCTGAATACCTTTCCCAGGAAAATGATTACCTCGATCCTTCAGAAAATGTGAAACAGGAACCTGTGAGAGTTGGTCCGAAAGTTGGACGTAACGATCCTTGCCCTTGTGGTAGTGGAAAAAAATACAAACATTGCCATGGAAAAGGAGAAAGTTAGTTTAGTTTATTAAAAATAATTTTTAATTTTATCCTGTTAACCGTTTACAATATGAAAAGCATTTTTATACTGTTGGCCTTATTTGTTATTGGCCAATCTGGGTATTGCCAGGATAATTCAACTAAAACCGATTTAAAAAAATCAACTAAAACCGCCTCTGTATCCTCAACTACACCTCATCGGAATCTCAATTTACCTGTTGTATACACCTTTACAGGAAATGGTTACTGGTCAAACGTGAACAACTGGGATACTAACGGAATCCCGCCGAATGACATAACTCCGGGAAGTGAAATTCACATTAACAGCCAGACGTCAGGAGCACAGTGTATTTTAGATGTTCCTTATGAAATACCCAATACCACCAGTACGATAAAACTTACAGTTTATACCGGTAGTAAATTAGTGGTGCCTGATTTAATTGTAAGATAAGAATCCGCTTTATTTATTGGTTTACTCTTCCTATTCTCTTGCAATTTTAAATCAACCTTTAAAATCTGCCACAGTTAATAAAAAAACTGATTCTTCAATTGCAGTTACGCTGTGGTCAATATTTCTATGCAAAGCGATCATTTGCCCTTTGGTCAAATTATAAGTATTTCCTTCGGTAGTAAATGATATTTCTCCATCCAACACCTGCACACTTACAATTCCATTTGCTGAATGTTTTTCCATGACAGCCATTTGATGCAGCGCAATTAAAACTATACGCATGCCTTCAGTCTTATAAACTGTCATTGCATTTCGGTCACTGTTTTCCCACGCCGGTTCATTTCTTATTTTACTTAAAAAATAAGGAACATCAACCGGAACAACCGGGGCATCCATAAGACGGCCACCTTCGGGCCTTAACTCTGTTGATTCATTATATTTTACTTCCATAAAAATTTAGGTTTTTGATTTGTATAATCTTCTCTCACAAAAATTGCTCCTGAATAGCAGCCATTTAATAGATAAAAGAAAATCTAAACTTACAAGGCCTTAAAAAACAGGTAATTTTCTCCAGAACTTTCTTTCTTGTTACTTTTGTTGAAAACTTATCTTTTTAACGGCATATACTTTGTGACAAAAGCAATAACCAAATCTTAAACAAAAAAAAATGGAATCAATTGAACAAAGAGGAATAAATACTGTGCGTGTACTATCTGCTGATGCGGTGCAAAAAGCCAATTCGGGCCACCCGGGAACACCAATGGGACTTGCGCCTATAGGCGATGTACTGTGGACAAAAGTGATGAATTATAACCCAAATGATCCGCTTTGGCCCAATCGTGACCGTTTTATTTTATCAGCCGGCCATGCGTGTATGTTGCAGTATAGCTATTTATATCTTACAGGATATGATGTAAGTCTTGATGATTTGAAAAGTTTTCGTCAATTACACAGTAAAACTGCCGGCCATCCAGAATATGGTTTGCTACCGGGAATTGAAGTGACTACCGGCCCGCTGGGCCAGGGCTTTGCCAATGGAGTAGGAATGGCAATTGCACAACAATATCTTGCATCACGCTATAACAA
>JBBQWJ010000012.1:0-26018 GCA_038210685.1 Chitinophagales bacterium
GAAAGCAATAAAGAAAAGCCAGAATAACCAATCCTGTTGCACGGGAGTTAACAGTGTGTTGTAAAAGGCATTTATAGAAAATGAATGCGCTGAATCAGGAGAAACCGAAGGTGTATGCATGTACACATAAATAATTCCGACCAACATCAAAAGAGAACCTAAGAAAGTATAGACGAAAAATTTAAAAGTGGCCTGTATTCTCTTTTCTCCACCCCATGTGCTACACAAAAAGTAAACAGGAATAAGAGCCAACTCCCAAAAGAAATAAAAGAGTAAAGCATCAGTTGCAACAAAAACACCCATCATTCCTGCCTGTGCTAATAAAAGGAGGCCTATAAATGAATTGATATTTTTATACTCTGATTTGTTGGTAACAATAAAAATCAAGGGGAAAGCCAAAGCGGTTAAGAAAGTAAGCAGGAACCCCATCCCATCCAGGCCCACAGAAAAACTGGAACCTATGTACGGCATCCACACATAAGAAACATTGTTGTAATAAAAGAATTCAGGATGATGTGCTACGTTTGAATAAAATAAACTGATAACTGATACAACTAATGTTGCAATTGAAGAGATAATTGCAAAAGTTTTAACGCTCTTATTATTACGAATAAAAAAGGCAATCAACCCTGTAATAAAAGGTATCCAGATCAACAATTCAGGAAAAGTAAAGTATGTGCCCAGCATTATATTATTTTGTAAACAATTGAATAATAAATAAGATCAACAACCCAATAACCATCAACAACAAGTAAGAACCCACCTGTCCGCTCTGTAATAATCTTAATTGACGACTTCCGTAATTAACAGTTTTACCAACACCATTTACAATTCCGTCAACTCCCTTTTTATCAAAAACATTATTTAAAAAAGCAGATAAAGAACGATAAGGTTTTACAAAAACCGCATCATATATTTCATCAACATAAAATTTATTTTTTATTGCTTTAATAAACCCGTTTTCAGAAACAGAAGGCTTATAATTTTTATACTTATTCCATGCCCATATAGAAACTATAATTATCAAAACAGAAGAGACTACCAGTAGAATAAGTTCTGTTTGTTGTGGCACTTCGTTTACAGTAATGAACTGTTTTGAATGTTCAAATACAGGAGATAAAAATTTATCTATTTCATTTCCATTCTTTACAAATAGTTCAGGCAAGCCGAGAAAACCTCCAAACGCGGAAAGTACAGCAAGAATGATCAAAGGAATCGTCATGGTTGCGGGACTTTCGTGCAAGTGATGCTCCTGTTCTGGCGTTCCACGGAATTTACCTTTGAATGTCATGGCCATTAATCGGAACATATAAAATGCGGTTAGCAAAGCGCCGCCAAAACCAAGAATATATAAAACCGGGCTTTGCGCAAAAGCGGCTGATAAGATTTCATCTTTGGAAAAGAAACCTGCAAATGGCGGAATACCTGAAATGGCAAGGCACGCAATAAAAAAAGTAACATAAGTTATACGCATCTTTTTTCCCAAGCCCCCCATTTTGGTAATATCCTGTTCGCCTCCCATCGCATGAATAACAGAACCAGCTGCCAAAAATAAAAGTGCTTTGAAAAAGGCATGTGTCATTACATGAAATACCGCAGCGGAAAAAGCACCAACACCGAGGCCCAAAAACATATATCCTAACTGGCTTATTGTAGAATAGGCCAAGACTTTTTTAATGTCATTTTGTTTCAATGCAATGATCGCTGCAAAAATTGCTGTGGCTAAACCAATTCCGGCTACAATGGCTAAGGTCGTAGGTGCAAGCGCATAAAGAATATTACTTCTTGCTATCATATAAATTCCTGCAGTTACCATTGTAGCAGCATGAATCAAAGCAGAAACCGGCGTAGGGCCTGCCATCGCATCCGGAAGCCATGTGTACAAAGGAATTTGAGCGCTCTTTCCCATTGCACCTACAAAAAATAGCAGGGTAATTCCCACAATTGCCGGTGAATTGAGTGTTGAAAGAGCCGTAATTATTCCATTAGCAGGATTATAAAGATCATGATAAGAAACCGTTCCGTATAAGTAAATTAACCAAAACATTGCCAGGAGAAACCCCATATCTCCTATCCTGTTCATTACAAATGCTTTTTTTGCCGCATTATTATTTGCATGATCTTTAAACCAAAAACCAATTAAAAGATAAGAGCAAAGACCGACGCCTTCCCAGCCTATAAACATTACTACATAATTACCGCCGAGAACAAGAATCAGCATAGAAAACACAAAAAGGTTGAGGTAAGAAAAGTACCTGCCAAAACCAGATTGGGTTTCTTCCTTCATGTAAGAAACAGAATAAACATGAATTAAAAATCCAACACCCGTGATGATTAAAAGAAATATGGAAGTAAGCTGATCTACCTGGAACTCAAATGCAATATGAAGTTTATATACATCAATAAAATTAAAGTAGGATATAGTTTGAGGAGTGAACCCTTCACTGGATACTGTAAAAAATATCCAAACGCTAAGGCAGAATGAAATAAAAATAACCGCACTTCCAATGAAACCTGTCACTGATTTAGAAAGAGCATTTCTTCCGAGCCCATTAATTAAGAATCCCAAAAGAGGAAGAAGAGGAACAAGATAAATAAGTTGAATTGCGTCCATAAACCGACTGCGGCAGCATTTAAAATTTTAAAATATTTATTCCATTTTCAATCAGAAAATGAATGTTAGTTTTTTAACCTGTTTAAAAAGTTGATATCAATGGAACGGGTATTTCTATACAGCATTACAATAATGGCCAACCCCACACTTACTTCAGCCGCAGCCACTATCATGATGAAAAAAACAAAAATTTGAGCACTCGTTGCCATTGCCGGACCAAAAGCATTTGTTGCAGCAAGGTGCATTTTTGAAAATGCAATCAGCAATAAATTCACTGAATTCAGCATTAATTCTATACACATAAAAACAATGATAGAATTGCGTCTTGTGAGTGCACCGATAATACCGATACAAAACAAAACTAAAGACAAAAATATATACCACTTAATCTCCATAACTACAATTTTACATACAAACCAACTCCTGCAGTATTAGATGCAGGGCGTATTGAAAAAATATCTTTTATTTTTTTAACCGCTATATTATTGAAAATATCTACCGCTTTATAAGAGGCACCTTTGGTGAGGAATTTAATAATCAATCCGCTGCCAATAGCAGAAATCCCTGAATACAAAGCCGTGTTATAATCCTGTGACTTTACAGAATTCTCTGTTTTTTTTACGAGGCTATAAACAGCAATTGCGCTGCCCGCATAGGCTGCTGCTTTATAAATAAACCTTCCAGTTTTAAAAGTTTTAAAAAGCCGGTTAACATCAGTATTTTGTTTTAAGCCCAATATCTCCTGCACTTTTGAAATTTTTTCAAGAGGTGTTTTACCGAGCGAAAACTTTGGGGCAAATCCCTTTTGAACGTGCATTACTTTTCCTAAAATATCTTTAAGATCCAAATTGTTCAAATCAATTTGCGCAGAGGACCTTTCAGCAAACAGTAATGCTGAAAAAAGAAATAGAAATGTAAGTAGAATCCTCATAAATTCTTTGCTTTTACCGAATCTTTTTTACCTATTAATATTGCGCCAACCATAGCACTCAAAAACAACACACTGCTAATTTCAAACGGAACCACGTAATTATTAAATAATGCTTTACCTAGATTTTCTGTAAGCCCAATGCTTGTTCCACCGCGCATTACCGTATTAGCGCTTTCAGAATGAGCAAGCGCCGCTACCAATACGATCATTAAAGTAAGGCCGGAAATAATACCGGCCATTTTCATGTAAATATTTTTTACCGGTTCCGTTTCAGCATTCAAATTCATAAGCATGATCACAAAAAGAAACAACACCATGATGGCTCCCGCATATACAATAATATTTACTATGGCCAGAAACTGCGCATTCATTAAAATATAATGCCCTGATATTGCAAAGAATACAACGACAAGGCTCAATACACTATAAATGGGATTTTTACTGGCAATAACGCCGATAGCACCTGCAATAGCCAATGCGGATAAGAACCAGAAGAGAATGTGTGTTATTTCCATTTTTCGAATTTCAATGCTGCTTTTTCTTTTTTCAATCTTCAGTAAAAGGAAAACAGGAATCCTGATTATTTGTTCGTTTACTGTCTTTAGAACATCCAAATGTGATGTAAAAAAAACAGGAATTTTAATTTATTGTTTGTTTACTATCTTCTAAACTATTTAACCTTCCTAAATCATCTAAACCCTCCTTCATCAATGTTCATTACCGTGCCCTTGCGGTTGAGAAAATCTGTTGCCTTTTGCTTTTGCGAATCCTTCAGGATCTGTTTTTGGATCAGGGATTAGCATATCCTCCTTTCCATAAATAAATCCTTTCCTTTGATAGTTTGCAGGGGCAAAAGTTTCACTTAAATAAACCGCATCTTTCGGACAAGCTTCTTCACACAATCCACAGAAAATGCACCTGAGCATATTGATCTCATATTTTGCTGCATATTTTTCTTCGCGGTAAAGATGTTCCTCGCCCGGTTTACGTTCAGCGCCTTCCATTGTAATCGCTTCGGCCGGGCAAGCCAATGCGCATAAGCCACATGCTGTGCAGTTTTCACGTCCTTCTTCATCCCTGTTCAGTATCTGTAATCCCCTGAAAACCGGGCTGAATGGCCGTGTCTGTTCAGGATAATTTATGGTTGCTTTCTTCTTAAAAAAATGCTTGATTGTAATTATCATTCCTTTAAAAACAGCCGGCAAATACATTCGTTCCCAAATAGACATCCTTCTTCTGTCAACCGGTTTTACTCTATTCGTTAATGCTTCCATTCTTCAATATTTTTTCTGGCAACCACACAATTTATCGTGTGCAAAAGTATCGTTAAGTTTTAAAAATGCCAGTGATTTTGTTTCAATAAAATTAATGCGCCTGTTATCAGCATGTTGAAAAGTGATAATGGCAGTAATATTTTCCAGCCGAGATTCATCAGCTGATCGTACCTGAATCTTGGGACAGTCCACCTAACCCACATAAATAAAAATATAAAGAAGCTTATTTTCATAAATAAGACCGCTCCTTCAATTATAGCCACCCAATTCGTTCCGATTGTATGAACCAGGTTTGCATCATTTACAAAAGGAATATCATAGCCACCAAAATATAAAGTAGACATTATCGCTCCGCTCAAAAACATATTTACATATTCAGAGAATAAATAAAAACCAAGTTTCATGGAAGAATATTCTGCATGATATCCGCCCATCAGTTCGTTTTCTGCCTCCGGTAAATCAAAAGGGGTTCTATTGGTTTCTGCAAATGCACAAATAAGGAAAATCAAAAAACCCAGGGGTTGCTTGAATATATTCCAGATATGATCTTTTTGTTGCCCCACCATATCGTTGAGGCTAAGTGTGCCGGTAAGCATCAGCAAAGCAATTAAAGAAATACCCAAAGCCAGTTCATAACTGATTATTTGTGAAGCTGCACGCATGGCGCCTAGCAATGAAAATTTATTATTACTTGCCCAACCGCCAATCATAATTCCATAAACTCCCATACTCACTACGGCAAATACATATAAGATACCCACATTAATATCCGCGATCTGTAAAGAAACATTTCTTCCAAGGATGTGCATATTATTTCCCCATGGAATTACAGCACTCACCATTATGGCCGTAAGCATTGCCAGTATTGGCCCAAGTACAAATAAAAATTTAGAGGAAAATGTTGGAACAATTTCTTCTTTAAAAAAGAGTTTCAATCCGTCTGCCATAGGCTGAAGAATTCCGAAAGGGCCAGCACGGTTGGGGCCTCTCCTGTCCTGGATAAAGGCAGCCACTTTACGTTCTGCATAGGTAGAATACATAGCCACCAACAATGAAACCATTACCACCACTATAATTAAAATAAGTTTCTCAGTAAAAAGTGCCCAATCTATGCTTAATAATATCTGGTTGTGAAACATGGTGCGAAAACTATTTTAATTATGGTTTTTTATGATCGTTGATTGATAATCTTTCTGCCGGTGTTTCTTTTATTTCCTTTTCCTCATTTCGTTCTATAAATGTTGTTGAAGTAGCCGGCCCTGGCAAGATACTTAGATCTATATCAGGCGTGTTGACCTTACTTACGTTATTAATATCCATGAGCAACAAAGGGCTACGTCCAAAAAGTACTTTATTTAAAGGATCAGGAGGAACTACCTGTTTCTCATAGTGATTTGTCGAGATCACAGAATGCCTGCTCACTTTTGTAGGGCCTTCAATCACCCAATCTAATGTATTTTTCTTTTCAAACCTGCATGTGTTGCATATCCACGCAGCCTTTCCATCAATCATCTGCACCTCACCCCATGGATCTTTTCTTGAGGTTACCCTGAAGACTTCTTCTCCCCTGTTCCATAAAGTAACTTTACCACAACATTTATCACAGTCACGGTGAGCATCCATCGGTTTCAAAAACCAAACCCGGTTTTTAAATCTGTAGGTACGATCAGTCAAAGCGCCAACCGGACAAACATCGATCATATTACCACTGAAATCGTTTTCAATTGCTTTGGAGATATAGGTTGAAATTTCTGAAGTATCTCCTCTTAATAAAATTCCCTGGCTTCTTGAGTTGGTGAGTTGGTCAGCCACCATCAGGCAACGATAGCACAAAATGCACCTTGTCATGTGAAGTTGAATATAAGGACCGATATCCTCTCTTACAAAAGTTCTTCTTTTAAATTCATATCGTGTTCCTTCTGTGCCATTATTATAACTCAAATCCTGCAAATAACATTCGCCTGCCTGGTCACAAATAGGGCAATCCAGCGGATGATTGATCAACAGGTATTCAACAATGCCTCTTCTCGCATCCAAAGCTCTTTCACTGGTTCTATTTTTCACGATCATGCCATCCATAACATCCGTGCGGCACGAAGCCACCAATTTCGGCATTGGCCTTGGATCTTTTGTTGAGCCTGCGGCTACTTCCACCAAACAGGTGCGGCATTTTCCACCACTTCCTTCAAGTTTACTGTAATAGCACATTGCTGGCGGCGCCACCTGTGGGCCGATTTTTCTTGCCGCATTTAAAACCGTAGTTCCCTGTGGAACTTCAATTGTAATTCCGTCAATAGTTACCTTAAATAATTTTTCTTCTTCAGCCATTTTATTTTTTTTAACCGAATAACGGTAAAATATATATTTCAAATTTTATTGCAATATCCAAAGAAAGTCTTGCTTCTTCTGTTGAGATATCATCAAAGTTATCTGGATAACGTGACTGCAAATAATGAACACTTATCCAAGCCAACTCTTCTTCAAATACTAATAATTTTTGATCGTAGTTCCCGCATTTTTTGCATAAGATCAAAAGATCATGAGTTTTTGAAATAGTCTCATTTTTAAATAATAAAAATGCTTTTAAATATTTTTCTACAGCCTGCTGACAATGTACTAAGATTGCTCTATGCACAAAATGCTTTTCTATATCCAATTCTTTAGCAACAAGCAAATCATTCTTTGCAAAATCAATCCATAAACTGAAATCATTACTATCTTTCATACAATAACTTCGAGTTTTGTAAAGCACCATACAAAAAAGAAGAACTATTTTTTTTTAATTTTTTATATTCCTCCACACTATACATTTTAAAATCCTTAGGAAATAGAAGATTTGGCAATGCTGTCTTCAAATTTAATCTTACCATTTCATCAATTCTATTCCTTTTTTCGAGTGTTTTATTTACGACAATGATAAAATCAACATCGCTGTTTTTATCATTAAGTCCTAATGCATAACTGCCAAACAAAAACACCTTTTCCGGTTGAATTTCTTCAACAATTATATCTGTAACTTCCTTTATTTGTTGATCAGTAATCAAATTATTTTTTTAAATAGTTTCTGCCATTTCCAAAGGATCAGCATAATGGGCCAATCCATAATTTTTTACCAAGCATTCTTCAGGATTTAAAATGTGCCATTCAAACTCATCCCTGAAATGCCGTATAGCAGCAGCTACAGGCCATGCTGCTGCATCTCCCAGCGGACAAATGGTATTTCCCTCGATTCTCCTTTGGATATCCCAAAGAAGATCTATATCTTTCATTTTACCCCTTCCGTTTTCAATATTGTGAAATATTTTTTCCATCCAGCCGGTTCCTTCACGACATGGTGAACATTGTCCGCAACTTTCATGATGATAAAACCTGGCAAGTGTCAAGGTATGTTTAACCACACATTGATCTTCATCCAGCACAATAAAACCGCCGGAGCCCATTGAACTTCCTGTTTCAAAACCTCCATCAGAAAGGCTTTCGTAATTCATTAAACGCGGTTCGCCTTTCGCCGTTTTCAATAAAAGATTAGCAGGTAAAATAGGAACAGATGAACCGCCAGGAATACATGCTTTTAATCTTTTTCCATTTGCAATACCACCACAATACTCATCACTATAAATAAATTCTTCAACAGAGAGAGTCATATCTATTTCATAAACTCCTGGCTTATTAATATTTCCACATGACGAAATCAATTTGGTCCCGGTAGATCTTCCGACACCAATTTTTGCATAAGCATCTCCACCTTCATTTATAATTGGAACTACCGCACAAATAGTTTCTACATTATTGACTACCGTTGGGCAACCCCACACGCCTTTTATTGCCGGAAAAGGAGGCTTGATTCTTGGCAATCCTCTTTTTCCTTCAAGGCTTTCAAGAAGTGCTGTTTCCTCGCCGCAGATATAAGCGCCGGCTCCACGGTACAAATAAATGTTACAATCAAAACCACTACCTAAAATATTTTTTCCGAGAAACCCATTTTGCCTTGCTTCATTAATTGCTTCCTCCAGGATATCTGCTACCCAATCATACTCTCCGCGAATGTAGATATACGAATTATTGCTACCCAGGGCAAAAGATGAAACGATCATTCCTTCTATTAATAAATGAGGAATATATTCCATCAGGTAACGATCTTTAAAAGTACCCGGTTCACTTTCGTCTGCATTACAAACAAGATAACGGGACATACCTTCTGGCTTTGCGAGAAAGCTCCACTTTAAACCTGTAGGAAAACCTGCGCCACCACGGCCCCTGAGGCCACTTTTCTTTACTTCCTCAACAATATCCGCAGTTTGCATTTTTAAAGCCTTTTCCACACTTTGATAACCACCTTCTCTACGATACACTTCAAAGGTTTTTATGCCAGGAACCTTTACTTTATCTAATAATAATTTTTTCATACAAGAATAAATTCTCTTTAATTGTTTCGTTCACTGTTATTTCTGCAATCCTCAATAATCTGGTCTACTTTTTCAGGAGTTAAATGCTCTTTATAATATTTTCCCAATTGCATCATCGGTGCGTAACCACAAGCTCCAAGGCATTCAACGGTTTTTAAAGTAAACATGCCATCCTTTGTCGTTTCACCTACATTGATGTCCAGTTTCTTTTTGATATAATCAATGATCTGGTCGCTTCCCTTCAACATGCAAGGCCCTGTTTGGCAAACTTCAAATACATAATTTCCAACAGGTTTTAAATTAAACATACTGTAAAAAGAAGCCACTTCATACACTTCTATAGGAGCAAGTTGCAATAAAGAAGCTACGTAATCCATCGTATTCACATTCAGCCAGCCAAATTCTTCCTGTGCGATATGCAACACTCCCAGCAAGGCGCTTTTTTGTTTGCCTTCCGGATAATGACTTATCAATTCATTTACCTTATCTAATTTTTTCTGCGAAAATTGAACACTCATTTGTTTTTATAATTTCTTTTAATACTTTTTTGATCAGCAATTACGCATCCAACTCACCTGCGATCAAATTCAAACTACTCATTGTTATAATCGCATCACTTAATAATCCACCTTTCGTCAATTCAGAATATGCCTGGTAATATATAAAACATGGCCTTCTGAAATGGAGCCTGTAAGGAGATCTTCCTCCATCGCTAATTAAATAAAAACCCAGTTCACCATTTGCTGCTTCGATAGAAGAATACAGCTCGCCAACAGGCAATTTCGTTTCGCCCATTATTATTTTAAAATGATAAATCAGCGCTTCCATTTTTGTGTAAACGTCTTTTTTATCAGGCAAATAATAATCAGGAACATCGGCGTGATAGACTTCTGCTTCAGCACCTTTAAATTCCTGTACCTTCTGGTAAGCCTGTTTTATTATTTCAAGACTTTGCCACATTTCCTGGTCGCGAACTAAAAATCTATCATAACAATCACCGGTAGAACCGACTGGAATGGTAAAATCAAAATCCTCGTAACTGCTGTATGGAGAATGTATTCTTACGTCATAATCTACACCCGCTGCTCTTAGGTTCGGCCCTGTAAATCCATAATTCATGGCTCGCTCAGCAGAAATAGGGCCCACACCGATCGTACGATCCATGAAGATCCTGTTGCGGATAAACAATTCATCAAATTCTTTTAAAACCACCGGCCATTCCTTAATAAATTTCTCGAGTTTTTCAAATGCCTGAGGTGTAAAATTTCTTTCGAAACCGCCGATTCTTCCCATGTTGGTTGTAAGGCGCGATCCGCAAATCTCCTCATAGATCTCGTAAATGAGCTCGCGATATTGCATCACATACAAAAAGCCTGAAAAGGCGCCGGAATCAACTCCCACAATAGAATTACAGATCAGGTGATCTGATATGCGGGCAAGTTCCATAATAATTATACGTAAATAATCTACGCGCTTTGGCGTTTTTATTCCCAGCCACTTTTCACAGGCAATATGCCAGCCAAAATTATTGAGAGGAGCCGAACAGTAATTTAACCTGTCGGTAAGAGTGGTGATCTGGTAAGGAGTTCTGTGTTCTGCAATTTTTTCAAAAGCGCGATGAATGTATCCTACTGTTTGTTCTGCGCTTATAATTGTTTCGCCATCCAGTTCTACAATATTTTGAAACACTCCATGCGTTGCAGGGTGAGTAGGGCCAAGGTTTATTGTAGTAGTTTGTTTTTCAACATTTCCTTCTGGTAAGGTTACATGTTCACTCATTATTTCTTTAGTTTCTTTTTATACTAACTATTCATTTATCACTGATATATTTATTTCATTTAGTTCATTCTTATTTCGCTTTCTTTTCAAATTACCAATACTTTCACCAAGAGCCATTAATACTGCACCCAATGCAGCTCCATGAAAGAAATCTTTATGAAAATCCATAGAGGCAAGAAGCAAAAAGATAAAAATCGCAGCATTAAAAATAACTTGCCTATATTTTAAAATGAACCTATACATTATAATGTCTTTTTAGTGTTTTATCTAATTTCAATCTATTTCAATTTCTTCTCCTGCAACTATCTTGTTTTTTTTAAACCCAAAACTCCAGAATCCATACAATCTATCTAACTATTCCAAACACAAAATTGCATTATTTGTTTCTTTACTCTTAATTCCCGAATTATTCTAAACCATTCAAAAACAAAATTCAATTTCTTCATTATTTGTTTGTTTACTGGCCTCCCTGCCCTCCAAAGGAGGGTTTTAGAAAACAAGAATCCATATTATTTCTTTGTTTACTGTCAACAGTAAACGTAATTTCCTTTTATCAAACAATAACAGGTTTGTTCCCTTCCCGCCCAAACATTTCATCGTCTTTATCTATACGCTTTTGATCTTCCAGCGGATATTCTTTTCTCATCGGAAAATATTCCATGTCATCCACATTCAAAATTCTTTTCAGATTGGGATGCCCAACAAAATTTACCCCATAGAAATCATAGGTTTCTCTTTCCATCCAGTTGGCAGCAGAAAATAAAGCGTACGCACTGAAAACATCGGGATTATTGATATCTGCAAAAACTTTATAGCGGATGCGAACATTTTCTTTCAGGTTGTGCAGATGATAAACAACAGCTAATTCCTTTCCTTTATTATCAGGATAATGTACTGCACAAAGATCTGTTAGAAATCGAAATTCTAATGAAGGTTCGTCGTATAAAAACTGGAGTATTTTAAGATTAAGATTTTTATCAGAGGTAAAAGTGAGCATACCATAAGGCTCTTCAAAACCGGTTACTTCTTCCCCAAATTTTTCAATTAATTCCTGCCTGATTGTTTCGTTCGTCAAAGCCATTTTTTCAGATTTCTTATTTTAAATCTTAATTCTCTATTGAATTCCATAAGTTTCCATTAATTCCTGGTACTGTTCAGAATTTCTTCTTCTCAAACTTTCTTTTCCCACCAAATCCTGTATACGCATAAACCCATCAATCACAGCTTCGGGACGAGGAGGACAACCTGGCACATATACATCCACCGGAATGATCTGGTCAATTCCCTGTAAAACAGAATAGGTGTCAAAAATACCGCCACTGCTTGCGCAGGCACCCATAGCCAAAACCCAACGGGGTTCTGCCATTTGCAGGTAAACCTGCTTTACAACAGGCGCCATCTTTTTAGCGATAGTTCCCATCACCATTAAAAGATCACATTGACGTGGAGTGAAACTCACTCTTTCAGAACCAAAACGCGCGAGGTCATAATGAGAAGCCATAAGCGCCATAAACTCAATACCACAACAACTGGTGGCAAAAGGTAAAGGCCATATAGAGTTTTTTCTTGCCAAACCTACTACATCACTCAGTTTGGATGCAAAAAAACCTTCGCCAGTGTATCCTTCCGGAGCCGAAACTAGAGATATCGGTTTTTCTAAAGGTTTGTCAGTAATATTATATTGAACAGGACGTGCCATTTCTTTAATTTTTTAATTTATCAAACATTGTCATCTGTCACAAAAACTTAACCATTATATTTTAATCTTCCCAGTTCAGGCCGCCTTTCTTAACAATATAGAAAAATCCTATAAGGAAAAAACCAACAAACATGCATATTTCCCCAAAACCACTCCAGCCTAATTGCCTGAAATTTACAGCGTAAGGATAAAAGAAAATTACTTCCACGTCAAACAGTACAAATAGGATCGCTACCAGGAAATATTTAACCGCAATGGGTTTTCTCGCATTTCCCTGTATCTCAATTCCACCTTCAAAATTGACGAGTTTATCAGCGGTGTTTCTTTTAGGTCCCAAAACATTTGTTCCATAAATCATTAAAGACAATAACAATAATGCGAAAATTAATTGAATGCCTATGGGTAAATAATCAGCGGTACTATTAATGGCCTGAACTTGTAAAAAAGTATATATCAAAATTGGGATTTTAATTGTGCAAAAGTAATGCAGCAAAATCAATTATCCATGACCGAAATCATATTGCGAATTTTATTTTCATTTTTTTGTAATATTTCCATCACGATAATAGTCGATCTAATAAAAATAAAAACTCCCGCAATGCAGGAGTTTTTATTAAAGATTCTTTTTTATATAAATGCTAATTTTTCTTAGCGGCAGAAGGTTTATCGGCTGCTTCCTTTTGTTGCTTTTGTTGCTTTTGCACAGTATCCAACGCATCTTTTGTTTTTAATGCGGTAGCATCTGTAGGATCCAGTTCAAGTATTTTGTTATTATACATGACGGCTGTATCCACCTGGTGTTGGATGTTGTAGTAATAAGCAACCATATAGCGGTAGGACGGAACCAGCTTATCTTTAATAGATGCTTTGTCCTGGGTTGTATCGCCAATTGCAATTACTTTTTCATATAATGATTTCGCCATACCGGTTTCTGCTGTATCAATCCCCTCTATTGCATGAGCGTCCAGATACCATCCGTAAACATCTTCAGGATATTTTTGCTGATACAATTTAAAAACAGAATCTGCTGCTTTATAATTTTCACCCAGCAAATCATCGTAACCTGCATAAAAAAGATCAGTCTTGCCATAATTAGAATCCAGGCTTAAAACTCTTGTGTACCATTTGCCGGCCTCTGCATATTTTTTATTATTGGCAAGATATTGAGCTAAATCTTTTGCATATTTTATTTTGTTTGCTTGTAGTGTATCAAGATCGATGGCTTTATTTATATAAGAAACAGCTTCATCTTGAAGCCCGGGAATTTTAAATAAAATTTGCCCGTAAGCCGAATAATCTCCAGGGCCTATTTTAGCGGGGTTAACTACAGCAAAAAATTTATCAAACGACTCTTTTGCTTTTAATGAATCTCCCATTTTATCATACGCATATCCCTTTAATCCATATAAATTGGGGTCTGATTTGCCCCCGGTAGAATCAATACACTCATTTGCCTGGGTGATAGTTTGGTCGTATTTTTTTGACACAAATAATAATGCAGCTTTTGCATAACAGTTTTTAGAATCATTATCAGCTACCGCGATATATTTGTTAAGATATTCGGCAGCTTTATTTACATCACGACTGTAATAATAAGTATATAACCAATAATAAACAGGAGCATAATTTGGGTCTTCTCTTATAGCATCCATGTAATATCTCATATAGATAGGTTCCTGGCCATAACCTTGTGTTTCATAAATCCTTCCTATATAAAAGCTTGCCATTGCATCTGTAGGATCCATAGATAAGGCTGTTTGAAAATTTATAGTGGCATTACCGCCATCGTGTAATTTCCAGTAACCCAGGCCTATTTCATTATAGATATCCGGGTTCTTCTTGTCCTTTTCAGCTGCTTCCTGTAGTTTTTGAATGCCATACATAAAATCGCCGTTGTTGGGTTCAATGTTGGCTCTCCCTACCGCATATAAAATGTCGGGAAGATTTCTTCTTTTTGTATTATTTATCGCAGTTTCAAATTGATTTCTTGCTGCATCTTTGTTTCCTTCCATCAGGTTAACCTCTCCCATCCCAATCATCATCAGGGCATCATTTGGATTAGCCTGCAAGGTTTTTTGATATAATGCTTTTGCGGCAGCGGTATCAATATAAAAGCGGTCGTTATCAAGATAAGTTTGTCCCAACCAAAAGGCAGCTTCAGTATTATTAGGGTCTGTGGCTAATAATTTCTGAAACACCCCTTCTGCGCTTTGATATCTTTCGCGATTTAAAAACTGTTTTCCTTCTTTAATACTTTGGGCAAATAAAATATTCCCCATAAAAATTAAAGATGCGACAAGTCCGATTTTTTTCATGTTTACAATTTTTGCTTTTTTTATTAATTACTGGTTTTAATTCTGAAACTATTATTATTCATTATTAGCTGTGCGAATACTAAAATTCATTTTTGCCGGGGCAAGATACGCACGGCTGAAAATCTTTTGCCCCCGGTCGTGCGAAAGAAATGCACCAAACCCGGTACCGAGACCACTATAATTTTCTTTTAATATATAATACAACCCGCGTATCATTGGATACCTTTTCAATATAATATTTGCCTGGTAAGGCTTTATATAAGATTGCTCAGGGCACGAACACTGTATGGAAACAATTCTCACTTTAGTTAAGAAAGACATTTGAGCTGTATCTTCAGGATTACCTATCCAGCTTACCCCAACAAAACCTAATGCATTTTGATGTGTAGAGACATAATCAATTACTTCCTGGCTTCCGTTTTCGGCAAATACTTTTTTCGGGTCGAAAGGTTTGCCTCTTAATATTGAATCTACTGTAAATCGTATAGTGCTTGTTTCTTTTAAACCATCAAATACAGCCAATGTTTTATCAGCAGTGGTTCCCTCTAAAATTCCACGAATTTCACCCATTGTATACAATGAATCCTTTGAATCCCTGTTTTCAATTACCGCAATCGCATCGTCAGCTACTTTAGACCACGTAGGAGAATAGCTCAAACTATCTTTATAATACCTTTCTTCTTCCGCAGAAAGACCGCGCGTTACAATGATCATCCTCGTGCTGTCTTTTATCAAATCTTTAAAACACTCTGCCTCAGATTTATAGTCTGCAATAATCTTTGCTTTTGGATACAAAGCCTCAAAAACCTGTATTTCAGAATCGATTACCGGCTTAAAACTCTCGTCTACACTTATGTGAATGGTACCGCTTTCGGGCGTATCAGTATCCGTCCTTTTATTTTGACCACAACTCATTAAAAAGATGGACAATAACGCGATCATAAATCTTACCATGCCCGAACTATTTATTTTATTATCCACTATCATTCTTTTATATATTTTTTTTTGATTCCTCTGTATATTCTCCAACCGCCATAAATAATTGACAAAACTGCAAAAAATTTAGCAGGAATACTCCCAACAAAATCGTTGTCAAATTTAAATTGTTTTGCAAATAAAATAATAATTCCCACTGCCAGGTAAATAATGCCCATGCCCAAATCTGTTATACTTCGCATCAAAATATATCGTTTCGTTTTATTATCCGGCGTATTTTCAAATTCTTCAAGGCTCATTTCATTTTTTTTAGACAAACGGCAAGATAAAAATAAAATAGAGAAATTCCCATACTTTGCCCTTTCACTATAATATTATTACAATCTTTATTACAATCTATTAATTAAGATGCAATCTTTTCTCCTGCTGTTGTAATAAAATTGTTAATATTCATTTCACAATAAAGATGCACAAATAAAAAATTTCCACATTCATTGTATATGTAGAAAATTTAAATGCCTTATCGTTCATTAAATCACCAAACAATAAACATTCCAATAATTAAATAATAGTTTTGCCATAAATAATAACAAGGTTGAAGGAAAAAATTATGAAACCATCACTACCACAGGGAACAAGGGATTTTGCTTCTGATACACTTCGCAGAAGAAGATACATTATCGATACCATTAAAAATGTTTTCGAACTATACGGCTTTGAACCTTTGGAAACTCCATCAATAGAAAACCTCGAAACACTGATGGGAAAATACGGAGATGAGGGCGATAAACTTATTTTTAAAATTTTAAATAACGGGCTCGATAATCCTGCAAAAAAAGAAAGTGCTTTATTGAATTTTGAACACATTCTTGCTGGAAAAAATAATAAAAACATCACCGAAAGAGCTTTGCGTTACGATCTTACCATTCCTTTTGCAAGGTATATGGCAATGAATTCCGGAAAGCTGACAATACCTTTTAAACGCTACCAGATACAACCTGTATGGCGCGCGGACCGGCCTCAAAAAGGTCGTTACAGGGAATTTTTACAATGCGACGCGGATGTGGCCGGCTCCTATTCTTTAATAAGTGATGTAGAACTTGCAGAAATTTATATTTCTGTTTTTAAAAGATTAAAAATCGGGACCAATGTTAAGATCAACAACAGGAAAATTCTTTACGCTCTTGCAGAAGCTACAGATTCGGTTGATAATATAATTGCCTTAACGATCGCAATAGATAAACTGGACAAAATCGGAATTAAAAAAGTAAAAGAAGAACTGTCCGCTGCAGGTTTGTCTGAAAAAAATATTTCTTTAATTGAAAATTATATAAATATTGATGGTACCAATTCAGAGAAATTAGAAAAGATAGAAGCCATCGTAGGCAATACAAAATCAGGAAAAAAAGGAATTGAAGAATTACAATTTATTTTTGACTATCTAAATAATTCTTTAAGCGAAGACAGTAAACAAACAATTAATATAGATTTTACTTTAGCGCGCGGCCTCAATTATTATACAGGTACTATCTATGAAGTAAAAGCCAAAAATGTGGAGATGGGAAGTATCGGCGGCGGCGGTCGTTATGATGACCTTACGGGGTTATTTGGAGTTCCGGATATGCCGGGAGTCGGTATCAGCTTTGGTTTAGATCGTATTTATGATGTAATGGAAGAATTAAATCTTTTTCCTGAAAATATAAATAAAACTACAGAAATTTTATTTTTTAATCTCGGCGATAAAGAAAGCAGGCATTCATTTAAGCTGATGCAGGAAATGCGTAATAATAATATCAGTTGTGAATTGTTTTATGAAAATGCAAAACTTGACAAGCAATTTAAATATGCTTCTAAAAAGAATATTGGTTATGTGGTAATCATCGGTTCAAAAGAAATGGAAGAAGAAACCTGCGTGATAAAAGACCTGGCAAAGGGAGAGCAAAAAATAATACCGGAAAATGAACTCTTAAAATATTTTAATAAATTATCACTTCGTTTTTAACGGTAATATTTATAATAAAAATACACTTACTTTTAAGTATCTTATTGTTACATATTTATTCATTTAAAAATAGTTTTATGAAATCTTTTCTTAAACTCAGTTTCATTAGTGTGATCGTACTTTTCTTTTCTTCCTGCGCTAAGAAAAATGAAGTTGGAAAAATGATTCCTGGCAATGCAATCTTTGTTGCGCATGTTAATTTTAAATCCATGGCCAACAAGTTATCGTGGAAGGAAATTCAGCAAACAGATATTTATAAAAAAGCGATGGCAGATTCTTCAATGGCAGACTGGAGAAAAAAACTGCTGGAAAATCCTTCTGCCAGCGGGATAGACTTTGATGAAGGCGTAGTTTTTTTCACAGCCGATCATGCCGGAAATAAATATTTTGCTGCGGAAGGAAAAATAAAAAGCCAAAGTGATTTTGATCAGTTCAACAAAAACTTATCGGGGGGAACTGCAATAAAAAACGGAGAAGTAAACATGCTTAATTTAAAGGAGAACGGAGTAGTTGGATGGAAAGATAAACAGTTTATTTACCTGATGAATGCTGGAAATAAAATGTATAACATGGGCAACTGGAGCGATAGTTCTAATTTGCAAAATAATACAGCACCCGTTGATAGAAGTGTCGAATTTAGTGTACTGTGTAAAAACTTATTTTCCTTAAAAACAGATAGTTCACTGGCAAAAGATGACAGGTTTTCTTCGCTTTTAAAAGAAACCGCAGACATTCATGTATATCAAAATACCGACGCAATGCTCAGTAATTCTCCTTCAATGGGAATGTTGGGAATGTTGAAACTGGATGCCTTCACAAAAGGAAATGTAAGCACCTATGCAATCAACTTCGACAACGGAAAATTTGATGTTTCTCAAAAAATGTTTTTTAGTCAGCAATTAACCGATATAGCAAAAAAATACATAGGGAAATCTATTGACATGGATATGATTAAAAAGATTCCTTCCAATGATGTTTTAGGCTTGCTGGCAATTAATTTTAAACCGGAAGGAATTACAGAAATGATCAAACTGACAGGTATTGATGGAATGATCAATTCCTATACTCAGCCGATGGGTTTCAATCTGGATGATTTTTCAAAAGCCACCAATGGCAATTGGTTGGTAGCTTTCAACGATCTCAATATTTCAGATTCAATGCATCACCCTGAATATAATTATATTTTTTCTGCCGGTATTGAGAACAAAGCAAGTCTTCAAAAAATAGTGGATGCAGCAAAGAAAACTACTTCGCAAATGGGCAAGGATTCGCTTGTAAATTATGTTATGAATGATAAACTCTTTGCACAAAGCAATCATTATTCTTTCGCCAACCAATACCTGAATGGAAATACTAACAACACATTTGATTTTGGTGATAAAATTTCCGGGCATCCGGTCGCATTTTATTTTGACATTCATAAACTGCTTTCACAGTTTACTTCATGGGACATTACAAAACCAGGTCGAAAAGAAATGCTTGATCAAAGCCTTAAAATTTGGAACAATATTATTTCAACCGGGGGAGAATTTAATAACGGCGGGTTTACTTTTAAAACAGAAGTAACCCTTGTAAACAAGGACAGCAACAGTCTTCAGCAGTTAAGCAATTATCTTAACCAGTTATATATAATACACGAAAAAACAAAAGCTGAAGTTCCAAATATGACTCACAGGCTGGATTCATTGCTGGTTCCTCCTCCTGTTGACACGGTAAAATAAAAATATTTTTTTTGCAAAAGCACAATGATGCAGATAGAACTGAAAAATGTAACGCCGGAATATATTGAAAAGGAAAAATGGGAAGCTTCGCAAATCTGGGAGAAAACCGTCACAATTGAAAAAGGAGAACACCTTCATATTGTGGCACCTTCAGGCAGTGGAAAGACTTCGTTGATCCATTTTATTTACGGATTAAGAAAAGATTACAGCGGTTCTGTTTTTTATGATGACACAGATATTAAAAAGCTTTCTACGGAAAGCTTTTCTGCATACAGGCAAAACAAGATCAGCATCATTTTCCAGGACCTGCGTTTGTTTGAAGACCAAACCGTAAAAGAAAATATTGAGATCAAAAGAATTTTAGATCCATACCACAAACCGGAAGCAATTACTGAAATGGCCAAAAGACTTGGGATTGAAAAGAAATTAAATCAATTGGCCAAAAAATGCAGTTACGGTGAACAGCAACGAATCGCCATTATCCGCGCATTAATGCAGCCATTTGATTTTTTATTATTGGATGAACCGTACAGCCATCTTGATGATGACAACAGGAAAAAAGCGATGGAACTTATTTACGAAGAATGTGATAAAAGAAATGCTGCCATGATTTTTGCCGACCTTAAACCTTTGGATTTTTTGAAAAATGAAAGGACCATTTATTTATAGTAAAATTAAAATTCAGATTATTTGTTCGTTTACTACATTTCTAAAAATCTAAACTTTAGTATCTAAACCAACTAAACTTTCTAATGCCGGTAACATATAAAAATATCGAGCCTTTAATTATTTCCGGGAAGAATACGTTTTCTAAATGGCTTGGCTATTTTGGTTTGGGCATTGGCGTTTTGTTGCTGCTGGTTTCTATGCAGATGTTTGTAAATATTCAGCAACTTTTACAGGAGAACAATCCACGCAAAAGTGGCGCTTATGATTTTATATCCATTTCAAAAACCATTACCAATGATAACATGGGTAAGGATAATACTTTTACCCCGGCAGATTTAGCGGCACTTAAAAATCAGCCAACGATACAGGGAGAGGCACCTTTGATCTCTAATAAATTTCGTGTACGCGCCACTGCTGGCGATATTATCCCTTTTAGCACCGATCTTTTTTTAGAAAGTATCGATACTAATTTTATTGATATTGTTCCGCCAACTTTCACCTGGCAACCAGGTCAAATGGTAGTACCTATTATTTTTTCTTCCGATTTTTTAGAAATGTATAATGTGTTTGCGCCGGCGCAAGGTTTGCCCCAACTTTCACCAAAAACTATTTCTTCGGTAAATATTATTTTAGAATGCTCCGGCCCCTACGGAACACAAAATTTTAAAGGAACCATTGTTGCTTTGAGCGACCGGATCAATTCGCTTTTGGTTCCCAAATCTTTTATGAACTGGAGCAACTTTCGTTTTATGAAAGACACGTCGGTACACGCTTCAAGGGTTTATATCAAAACCAAAGACGCCAATGATCCGAAGTTGATTTCTTATCTTGACCAACAAAATTATCACCTCAACAAAGAAAAAATAAAGTTCAGCCGCATCAAAAGTATTTTGCAAAATATTGTAAGCGCTTTGGGTGTTTTTGGTATTTTGGTGATCGTACTTGCATTGATGCTGTTCTCGTTTTACTTGCAATTAATGATTGCAAAAAGTAAAGATAATTTGCGTTTATTGCTTACGTTAGGTTACTCGCCTGACTGGCTTGCAAAAAGTGTGGCAAAAACATGGTTACCTGTTTATCTCTCCATTATCGCCGGAGCGTTAATAGTTACAGAAATTCTTCACCTGGTATTCCTCCAGTTATCTTTTGTGAACTCCGCTAATCTTTCTTTTGTTCTTAACTGGAGCGTATGGCTTGCGGCAATTTTTCTGTTCGGACTTACGATTTTTATCAACTTAAACCTGGTAAAAAAAGAATTGAAAACCATTTTGTAGAAAACGGAATTCTGCTTTTTTTGCCTGCCTTTGCCGGTAGGCAGGTTTGTTTACTGTTCAAATAATCAATCCACAGCAAACTCCATCCTGATAGTAATTGAACCGGTTTTATTTCTGCTCGAAGTGTTGAAAGTGCCACCATAGCTGTAATCTTCATCTGTATTTTTTCCGGTGATCTGAAAAACGCCGAGATTGGCTTTATTTAATTTTCCTAATGAACTACCGGAATTGGTGGCAATTATTTCAGCTCTTTTTTTACCATCAGCACTTGCTTTGGCTAACAGATCCATTTTTATTTCAGTGAGCTTTGTGTAATAAAATAGTGGAGGCATCGAATTAAATTCAATTCCCTTTTGTATCAATTCTGTCGCCTCTCTTGAAATCGCATTTATTTTATCAACATTCGGAGATTCAGTTCTCACATTCTGGGTTAAATTATATCCTGAAAATTGCTGCCCGAGAGAGCGGCCGTTTGCATCAATGGGATAATTAAATTCCTTTACGATAGTTATAGAAGAAAATACCATTTCATCTTCCTGAACTCCCTTGCTTAAAAGATATTTTTTAACCACACTTTCATCATCTTTCAGTTGAGCGTAGGCACTTTTTAAATCCATAGATTTCCTGGAATATGAGCCTTTCCAAACAATTAAATCGCTCACAAAATCCTTTTCAGCAGAACCGGTAACGGTAATAGTTTCTTTACTGGTAGACCTGTATTTGTAAGCTTTGCCAACAATAAAAAGGCCGATAATAAATGCAATGCCTATAATTGCAGCCGATAAAATGCGCATAATGTAGTAGTAGTTTTTGATAAAGTTATAGGTTTAAAAATACTTTATCAATTCTAACTGTAGTAAACAAACCTGCCTACCGGCAAAGGCAGGCAAATAAACTGGATTTCCATTTTAAAGAGAAAAGAAAAATTGTTGGGAAAGGAACGAAAGGAAGTGACTTTATTTTACTTTTTTAAACATAATAATATAGCCACAAATATCATCTTTCCTTTGTTTGTTAACCTGTACGGGCTTTATCATGTGGTACTCGGTAAACTTCGGAATGTATGAAAAGCTGATAATGTTGCTTTCCATTCCATCGCCATAATGCTTTTGATAAACAACCTGTTTTTCTCTATAATCATACATTCTTACTTCGTAAAGTTTTGAAGAAAGATCGCCGATGAAAGCAAAATGATACCATGTACCTTGTGTAAGTGGAACAATAACCGGCATTTCATAACCACTTTCCATCGTCATGGTAGCTTCTCTCACTAAGATAAAACCCTGTGCTGCCATTTCTGTTTTAATGCTATCCGCCTGTGCTTTTAATGTAGAATTAAAGCAGGAAACCTGCCTGATAACCTCCTGCCCTTTGGCCAAAGGGCACAAAGTGAGAAGCAGCACTAAAATCAACAGATGATTTTTCAAAGGTTTATCAATTTTGTTAGGGTTATGGATAAAAAATCTCTTCTTATCCGGATTCACATGATTTTCAGTAAGTTATCTTTTGCTTTACCAACTAATCGCTTCTAAAAAACTACCGATAAAACGAATATCGGACCAAAATATTGCACTGGTTTGGCTTATTTGTCGCCTAAGATTTAAAGATGGTTTTTATACACAGAAACCGGTTTTTTAATATTCCATTTTCCTTAAAGTGGGTGATCTAAACCAGGTATAAATTACAACCAGCAAGGTCATGCTTCCGCCGAAAATAACCGCTGGCACTGTACCCATTAATTTAGCGGTAACTCCGCTCTCGAACTGCCCCAGTTCATTGCTTGAATTTACAAACATTGAGTTCACGCTCATCACCCTGCCACGCATATGATCAGGCGTTTTTAATTGAGTGATCGTTCCTCTTACCACCACGCTTATCCCGTCAAGCATTCCCGAAATCAATAAGGCGCCGAAGGAGAGCAGAAATATTTTCGAGATACCAAAAACAATGATGCAAATTCCAAAGCCCCCAACTGCCATTATTAATTTTTTCCCCTGCTTTTTCCTTGCAGGAAAAATCGTAAGAATAATTACAATCAATATAGAACCCATATCCGCAGCGCCATTCAAAATTCCAAAACCTTCTGAGCCCACTTTTAAAATATCTCTTGCATAAATCGGGATCAATGCCACAGCACCACCAAATAACACCGCGAAAAGATCGAGTGATAACGACGATAATAATTCCTTCGTTTTATAAACAAATCTCAATCCTTCCTTCACACTTTCCCACGTGCGCACCGCGCCTTTTACCACCGAAGCCGGCTTGGGCTTCAATCGCACCAAAAAGAAAAAAGAAAATATTATTAAACAACAAATGGCAATTAAGGTATTGGTTATCCCAACTATTGCAATTAAAAATCCACCAGTAGCATGGCCCGTAACTGAAGCGGAAAGCCATGTTCCCTGGCTCCAGGTAGTTGCGTTTTGTAAATCATTTCGTGGAACTATATAAGCGATAACCGCGCTAAAAACCGGCCCCGTAAAGGCGCGGAAAATTCCTGTACAAAAAATAATGGCATAGATACAAATAGCAATTGCGTGTGTACTCAGGTGCATTGCAATAAATTTACTTGAAACAAAAACAAGACAACCGGCTGCCAGGAAATAAAGTATCACACCTTTTAAAAGTAATTTTCTTTTTTCACTTTGATCAATTACATGGCCTGCATATAACGCCAACGAAAGTGCCGGAACTACTTCTGACAAACCCACCAAACCAATTGCAAAAGGATCGTTGGTTAAAAGATAAATCCACCAACCGATAAGCGTAGCCATCATTCTTAAACCCATGATAAACGCAAAGCGACCGATAAGCAAATTGCGGTATTCAACAACTTTTACAGAAGCAAAAGGATCGGATTTTAGCAGCATTTAATTATCTTTTTAAGGGAGTATTAAATAGTTTTGTCCATTGTCATAATCTTTATCGAGCGCGTCCAGTAAAGTTTGCAGATGTTTTTCGTTCCCCAAAAAATCAGCATGAGATACATCAATAAACAACGTTTTTACATTATGTTGCTTGATGTATGAAGTGTAAATTTCCTGCAAAGAAAAAAGATAATCAGAGTCGATTGATTGCTCATAAGAACGATTTCTTTTTTTTATGTTTTCTTTTAATTTATTGATTGGTGCATGAAGATAGATCAGAAGATCTGGCTGTACCAATTGAGGATTAATAATATCGAACAATTTTTGATACAATAAAAATTCCTGTTCTGGTAAATTCACTTTGGCAAACAAAAGACATTTGGTAAAAAGATAATCGGAAATAGTAATGGTATGAAAAAGGTCATTTGTCTGCAGCAGATCTTTTAATTGTTTGTATCGTTCAGCCATAAAAAATAGTTCCAGCGGAAAAGCATACTGCTGTTTATTTTCATAGAACTTCGGCAGAAAAGGATTTTCAGCAAACTCCTCAAGAATGAGGCGCGCATTAAAATGTTTACTCAACAAATGAGCAAGTGTTGTTTTACCCGCGCCGATATTTCCTTCAATGGTGATGAAATTATATTTCATTCTTTTAATTAAGCTGCTAATTTTTCTTTCAAAAATAACGACTGAAATCTGATTTAACTGAATCTGGCTGAAATGAATTTTTAAATTGGCCTTTTCAGCTGAGCGCAGTTACTTTCAATTGATCATTTGTCTGCAATAATAATTGTTCCATTGATTTTTGAAACACCGGATGAATCATTTTTGGCGCTAACTCAATTAAAGGCAACAAAACAAATCGCCTGTTAATAATCTGCGGATGAGGAATCACCAGATTTTGTTCGTTTACTATATCGTCATTAAAAAATAAAATATCAATATCTATAATCCTTGCTGCATTTTTTATCGTTCTCTTTCTACCCATTTCTTCTTCGATCTTCAAAATCTTTTCAAGAACATCGCGAGCTAAAAAATTACTTTTAACAATATGAACCTGGTTATAAAAAGACGGTTGATCAGTGATGCCCCATGCTTCTGTTTCGTAGATCTTTGAGCTTTTTTCAATTTTGCCAATACGCCCGGCAATGAGCGTCGCAGCGGCATGCAAGTTTTTTCGCCTGTCTCCTATATTTCCTCCCGTAATGAGAAATACTGTATTCATCTTTTATTTTATCATTAGCCTTTTATCCAACTCCAATAATTCTGTAGCAATAATTTTTACTTTTTTAAAATCCCGCTGCTGAGGGTTTAATAAAAAATTACTTTCCTGTGGAACAATCGCAGAAGGAACTCTGAGGCAAAGAGACTTATTTTCACGGAAAAAACCCTCTCCTATTTCCTGGGTATATTTAAGATCCGATATCCAGCCTGGTTTTAATTTTTTAAGTTGAACCTGGTAAATTCCATTCTCAGGAATATCAAAAGAAGTAAGTGTGTAAGAATCCGGAAGCGTATTTTTTGAGGC
>JBBQWJ010000013.1:0-25947 GCA_038210685.1 Chitinophagales bacterium
TTTGTTTTCAAATAAAGTGGCGTTTCATAATTCCGCAACCGTATGCCGATACATATTTTTACAGGATGCATCCAAAAGACCTGCGCTGTTGAACGGTTTGATTCTTTCTTTTATTATAGAGGTAAAAGTTTTGATTTCTTCAGATGAAGGTGCTTTTGAAGAAATTATTTTCAGCAAATCATCATAAGAATTATAAACCATTTTCCGTATCTGAGGATCGTCTGCATTTAGAAAATATCCGGGGGCTTTCTTTTTAATCCTCCGCTGTTCATGAGCAATGGTAGCAGCAAAATATAACATGGTCCACACATTAAAAAGTTCAAAGTGTGCCATTGTTTTGTAGCAGCCTGCAACGAGACAATCAATTAATTTTATTTCCTCAAAAACTTTCTCTTCGTAATCTTGTAAGCTTTTGTAAAATAAATCATCTACGCCCCAGGATTCATTAAATATCTCCAGTAGTTTTTCAACTCCCGAAAGTGTATGAGCAATTCCTGAACTGAACAAAGGGTCCACAAATCCGATCGTGTTTGGAAGCGCTACCCAGCCTTCACCAAAGCATTGTTTTAATTTTCTTTGTAATCTTTTCGTCCTGATAATTTTTCCGGGTTGTGAATGCAATTTGGCTTCTTTTAAAACAGCACTTATTGATGGATACTTTGCCAGCATATCCTTCCATATTTTCTCAGTTGATGAGTTTGTATAAAATCCACCTTTTTCATCAAGTACAAAACCTATACTGGTACGTTGATCATTAAACCGCAACATCCACATCCAACCTTCATCCAATATCTGATGCAAGGCCGAATTATCAGGATCGTATGGAAAATCGTTTGTTGGTATCTGTTTTTCTTTCAGTATTTCTGTCCATCGCCGAACATTATTAAAATGAGAAAAAACGGCAAATGAATTAGTTAGAAAATCATCTGAAGAAGATGTAATTCCCAATAAATTCTCAGCAAAAACACAACCTCCGGTTGCATCAATTAAAAAAGAAGAATACACCAAGCTCTCTTCGTTTAAACGGCTAATATGAAACTCCCATTCTGAATTCCTTTTTGCTTTTATAATTTCAGAAAGATCAAAATAATCAATCCCGCTTTCTTTTACTTTAGTTATTAAAAATGCATCAAAATCAGCACGAAGCCAATTGGTATCTGATAAATTATCGCTGGAACTGGCAGCCACCAGCAATTCATTTTTATTATTTTCATCTGTAGTAAAATCTTCTTCAGGATAATGCTTAAAAAAACTGAATCCTCTTTTAATGCCACATACAATTTGAGGGTGAGATTGCTGCCAGCTTCCATATCGTGAAAAGTCGTACAGCCAGGGAAGATCGGATTTTGAAGAAAGTTCTCTTAAAATCATATCTGCAACAGGTGTGGAAGATTCACCGATTGTAAACCGAGGATGTTGCCCCTTCTCCAGTAAACAAACCTTAAAGCCGGATTTTTGTAATGCCAATGCAATAAGTGAACCGGAGAAACCGGCACCTGCAATTAAAAAATCATAATGGTCATCACTTTTTTTATACATTTCTAATTGCAATTACATTTTATGATTGGCAAAAATTTCTGCGAAAGATTCATTTGTTCCAAACGTACTTTTCTTGCTTCAAAACATTGATCACATTCCGATAAAAATCCAATATCCCAAGTATCTACAAACACTCTGCCTTGTTGAAATGCAAGCGCCCGTTCAAACACTTCTTCCAAAGCATCTAATGTTGGCGGAATATATTCTCCCCTTTCCTGCAAAACTTCCATTATCCCATTTCCTGCGCGGGTAGGAATAATAGAACAGCAACCAATGCCACATTCAAAAGCAAACTCTACTGTTTTCAAAGCCCATTCAATATTTTCTTTTGGATCAGTAAGAAACGGAGGATTTAAAAGAATGAACGCACGCATTGGAATCTCATTTTTTCTTAAAAATATCGCTGCTTCTTTAAAATCTTCCGGAGTCAGTTTCTTATTAAGTTTAGGTAAAACATCAGGATGAATCGTTTCAAGCCCCATTGCTATTTCGAGTTTCCCGTTCAATTTTTCATTGAACTCAATGCATGATTTACCGCAAAGTTTGGGATGATTTTCAACGATCACTTTTTTGTATGATTGTAGCCGATCAATAATTCCAGGATAATCCGAAACAGGAATGCCTTTGGGATCGAAAAAATTACTACTGTTGTAAAGTTTAATTACATCGGCTTGCGGAAGCTTTGATAATGCATAATCTATTTGTTTTAATATTGCACCTTCAGGAGTAGAATCGGGAAGTGTGTTTTTCCAGAGATCGCACATCAAACACTTGAAAGAACATTCTTTACCGGTAAGAAAAATGGTATTTACCTTCTGCAAATTTCCATTTTCATCAGGCTCTACTTCATGCAGGAAATGGTAAGGAATTTCAGGATTTACTTTGTTTCTTGGCGGGCGAAGAATTTCAATGTCATAACGGTCAGGCATAAAGAGAATTGAAATAAGTGCGGTATTCCATTTCATCATCAGAAAACATTTGCTTAAAAGTGTTTTCATCTGCCGCACCGCGCTGGAACCTGCGCTTTTCAAATACAGGCATGTCGAAACCAGTAACCGCTTTTATACCTCTTCTTACAATTTCACCTTTGAGTGCATACAATTCTTCTTCGTTCCAATTAGTCAATTCAATAAAAGGAATCCCTTCGGCCACTTCAATAACATTTGGCAGGGCAAAAGGACTAAATCCTTTAAAACCTAACTGCTGCGATGGAGCATACGAACGCACATGGCCCCTGCTTTGTCCGCCGGTATAAGTGAGCGAATGTTTTATTTTATCAACACCCCAACCTTCCTGGTAAAGCATTGTGTTATTTAACACACTTCTAATGGTAAGCTCTGTATTTTCCTCTATCGGATAATCTTTTAAATTTTCATCTCCGCCGTCTCCGTCTGCCATATATTTCCAATCAGGATAAAGCTTGCGCACTTGTTTACACAATGCCAGCGCCATTGTTGCAGATTCAATATCGAGTGGCTTATAATCTTCCACCACTTTAATCGCATCTTTATAACTAACGGCAGACTGAGGCACATCAAGCACTTCGAGAAAAAGAGATAATCCCAACTGGTCTAAAAACTGGTGTGCCTGGTCTGCATCCGGACCGTTATTTACCGAAAGAGTAAAGGCTTTTAATCGTTGTGGAGAAAGGCCCATCTTAAGCATAAGGTCATAAAGAACGAGGAACACGGAGCCGCTATCAATTCCTCCTGAAAACAATACCCCGATTGGCTCATTTTCCGGAATTGTCTTCAGCCATTTTTGACATTCATTAGCCAGCGCTCCGATATATGCTTTTCCTATTTCATCAAGATCAGTGCTCAAGCGGTTTCTTTGTGGCGCAAAAAACCTTGTGTAAACAGGATTCGGATCAGGGCATCCAATCACTTCCAATCGTACTACAAAGTGTGCCGGAACCATCCGTGTATAAGACGGATGAAATTGCGAATGAAGATTTTTAGTTTTCAAAAAATCATAAATTTCATCCATTCTTTCAGCAACAATTAGTAGAGGGCCCGCAACTTGTTTGGCAAGAAAATAGCGCATAGGCCTACCGATAGAGCGTGCCATAAAAACCTCTTGCCCCACTTTTTCTACAATGGCAAACTGCCCTTCAATTTTGCGTACCCGTTCTGCATCACCAGAAATAATTGCTTCCGAAACTTCTTCAGGAGTCATGTTGAAAATGATATTATTATTGTAATCAAGAAGGTTTACAAAATTTTGCACGGGTTGATTTTGATTTTCCATTTTTTATATTTTTTTTAGAGCTGTCAAGCCAAATTTGCTGAAGAATTGCAAGTTATTAAAAAAACACTTCGGTATTTTTTCAATTTAATCTTATCAGCCTTTGCTTTGTTAAATTATTTTCCTAAAAAATATTTTAAATGTGCAAACAGTAAACAACCCGGAATGATTTTTATCCGGGTGAATTACTATAACTTTAATAAGAAAGGCAATTTAGAGAAGGAGTAAACGTTATTACTTTTATAAAGTCCATATATAGAAGTTTTTGAAAATAATATATAAGGCCCGAAAGTTGTGATTATGAATTAATTAAATACTTTTGTACTATTGAAAAGAATTTTCTACATACTTATCCTTATTATCGGTTTACAAACAAGCAGCAATGCCCAGGTAAAACGCATTGCCAACGATGTTGTAAAAACGGTAAAATTTTACCCCAATCCTGCTACAAGTTTCATCAACTTTGAGTTTAGTGAAAATTATAACGACTCTTATACTTTGGTAATTTTTAATTTTATCGGCAAAAAAGTAGAAGAACAGAAAGTTACTGATCAAAAAATTACCATTTCCCTTACCGATTTTTACCGTGGTGTTTATATTTTCCAACTTAGGGATAAGCAGGGAAATATTATTGAATCCGGAAAGTTCCAGGTGATTAAATAATTTCTTTAACAATTTCCATACTCTTTTCTTACACACATCGTGTCATTTTGTCTAATTTTTAATGTTGGCAAAAAGTTTGACTGTAGTACCTTTGCAGCCAATTTAGTAACGGTTAAAAAAACAAGATAGACATGCAAGAAAATGACTTCAAAAATCAAACAGAAGAAGAGGAATTGCCAATGGAAGTGAATGACGAAAATGTAGTTGAATCTGAAGACACCTACGAAGAAGAAGTGGAGGAAACTTCCGGTGATAGAAATAGTGAAGTTGAAAAAGTAAAAGCTGAATTAGCAGAACAAAAAGATAAATACATTCGACTATTCGCAGAATTCGACAACTATAAAAGGCGTACTTCAAAAGAAGCCATTGAATTAAGGCAAACTGCGGGTAAGGAAGTTATCATTTCTATGTTAGATACGCTGGATAATATGGATAGGGCCGAACAGCAATTGCAGGAAAGTGACATGGATAAATCAATAAAAGATGGCCTGTTATTGGTTTTCGATAAGTTCAGGAAAACATTGCAGGCAAAAGGTTTGAAACCAATCAATACGCTACATTCAGAATTTGATGTTGAAAAAGATGAAGCAGTTTCTGAGATTGATGTGGATGATAAAAAATTAAAAGGTAAAGTGGTTGCTGAATTACAAAAGGGATACTACCTTAACGATAAACTGATACGATTTGCAAAAGTCGTGGTAGGAAAATAATCTTCCTCAAAATACAAAATTCCAATAACCGTAAATGCCCTTTCGATGGCAGTTTACAATAAATATTATGGCAAATACGATGTCCTCAAAAAGAGATTATTACGAAATTCTGGGTGTAAGTAAAGGTTCAACATCTGATGAAATTAAAAAAGCATACCGAAAAGTTGCGATGAAATTTCATCCTGATAGAAACCCGGGAGATCATACGGCAGAAGATAAATTTAAAGAAGCTGCGGAAGCTTACGAAATTTTAAGTGATTCAGATAAACGCGCGCAATACGACCGCTTTGGCCACAATGCATTTGGTCCGGGACGTGGCGGTGGCGGTGGCGGCTTCTCCGGCCATGACATGAACATGGAAGATATTTTCAGCCAGTTTGGCGATATCTTTGGCGATGACGTTTTTGGTAGTTTTTTTAGTGGAGGTTCCCGTGGCGGTTCAAGAAGAAGCCGTGGCACTAGAGGTACCAATCTGCGCGTAAGAATAAAAGTGAATTATGAAGAGATTGCCAAAGGAACCACCAAAACAATCAAAGTAAAAAAATACATCGCGTGCAACACTTGTGGAGGCTCTGGCGCGAAGGATAAAAACAGTATGCAAACCTGTAGAACCTGTGGGGGTAACGGACAGGTGCGCAGAGTTCAAAGTACCTTTTTAGGCCAAATGCAAACCGTAACTACCTGCCCTGATTGCAATGGAGAAGGAAGTGTGATTACCAATAAGTGTACCACCTGCAAGGGCGAAGGAAGAGTGTATGGAGAAGAAATGGTAACGCTCGACATTCCTGCCGGCGTTCAGGAAGGAATGCAGTTAAGCATGAGTGGAAAAGGCAATATGGGTGAAAGAGGTGGTGGACCAGGTGACCTTGTGATTTTAATTGAAGAAGAACCCCATCCCTATTTACATCGTGAAGGATTGAATGTAGCGTATGACCTGCACATTTCTTTCCCTGAAGTTGTATTTGGAACGCAGATAGAAGTGCCAACTATAGACGGCCGGGCAAAAATTAAAATTCCTGCAGGCACACAGAGCGGCAAAATTTTCAGGTTAAAAGGAAAAGGTTTCCCATCTATCAACAGCCATGAAAAAGGAGATCAGCTCATCCAGGTAAATGTATGGACGCCTCAAAATGTTTCTGAAGCTGAAAAATTGGCTCTTGAAACTTTGCAGGACAGCGAAAACTTTAAACCTAAGCCTGATAAAAACGATAAATCGTTCTGGGAAAAGATAAGAGAAACTTTTAGTTGATAAAATAATTTTAAGAAGTTTGTCAGGTAGTAAAAGAACAAATTATAAGGATTCCTGTTTTAAAAACCTGATTGAATTTTATATTAAAGCCACAGCAAATAATAACGCTGTGGCTTTAATTTTTGTATCCCCTTCGGTACTATAAAATATGTAATAGATTATTTAACCTCGATTGAAAGCACTTCGTCTTTTTCTAAGAAAGCTTCAAGCAAATCGCCCACCATACACTCTCCTGCACCTGCAGGTGTGCCGGTATAAATAAGATCACCGATATTAATTGAAAAATAATTGGAAATATTGGCAACTATCTGATCAATAGAAAAAATCATTTCTGATGAGTTCACTTTTTGAACAACTTCTTTATTTTTTTTGAAAGAAAAATTGATGTTCTTTTTATTGATCGCCGGGGTTAGGTCAACAAATTTTCCTACTGCAGCTGAGTTGTCAAAAGCTTTTGCTTTTTCCCAGGGCAGGCCTTTTTCTTTTAATTTCTGTTGAATATCGCGCGCAGTAAAATCAATGCCTACAGAAATTGCATTGTAATAATTAGATGCGTGCTTCTCCTGTATATATTTTCCGTTTTTGCAGATGCGCACTACCAGCTCAGCTTCGTAATGAAGTTCGTTAGTAAACTCAGGGTAATAGAATGGAGTATGCCCCTGCACTAGTGCACTCTTCGGTTTCATAAATATAATGGGTTCGTCGGGGACTTCGTTACCCATTTCTTTAGCATGTTCGGCATAATTACGCCCTATACAAAATATTTTCATTTCAATCAGGTTTAGTCAGGGCTTTTCAAAGGTTGTGCGAAAGTATAAAAAACAAATTTAAAAAAGAATTTATCTAATGATTTATTACTTATTAAAAATTAAAAATTTATGTGATTTACATCACTCATTGTTCTGTCAATTCCAATGGTTGCAAACATTTCAATTATCTCTGTACTTTTTTCTAATTTAGTTTTTACTACCGGAATTTCTTCCTTCAGCCATTTACTTAAAACGAATTCCACCTGCATTCCTTTTGGAAACTGGTTGCCGATACCAAAACGTAATTTAGGAAATTCATCAGTACCCAAAATGTTTTGAATGTCGCGTAAACCATTATGGCCTGCATCACTTCCCCGTTTGCGCAATCTTAATTTACTTAAAGGAAGCGCCAGATCATCAACAATTGTCAAAGAATTTTCTACAGCAATCTTTTCTTTATCTAACCAATATTTTACTGCTCTGCCGCTAAGATTCATAAATGTAGTTGGTTTTATACAAACGAATATTTTTCCTTTAAATTTTATTTCAGCTAAATCTGCCAGCCTCGATGATTGAAAAAACGCATTGTGTTTTAAGGCAAAAGCGTTTAAAACATCAAACCCGATATTGTGCCTTGTGTTCACATACTCATTTCCGGGATTTCCCAAACCTATTATTAAAAACTTCGACATAAGAACGAAGATATATTGATTGAAGTATTTTATAAAGAAGATTTGAGGTTTTTTACCAGGCTGATTTAAAGCAGTAAACAAACATTTAAGCCGGATTTTAAATTTTCACCACGTAATTAAACGATTCACTTTAATCGTAACATTACCTTTTTAACCGTAAATACAATACTCGCAAAAAAAGGCAATAGTGCTCTTGTGCAAGGCCCCAGCCACTCTATCTTTGTTCCAGAAGTTGATTGATGTTTAACAAACATTAATCTCAATCCAAATCTCTTGAAAACGAATGTTCCTTTAATCCAGGAAAAGCCAATAAAAATCTGATATCAATCAACTTCTCTTTTTTTGCCCGGTAGTTATCGGGACCGATACCTAAGAAGATTAACAGTTTCCATTGAAAACCCAGCTTTAAAATCCAAGCTGAAAAATTATCCTAAAAAAACCAATTCCCGGAAATTAAATTATTAAAACTTCTGCCCAAAAGCAGAAGTTTTTTTTACGTTTCTTATATTTTTTGAAACAGTAAATGAACAAATTCTCCTGATTTTTATTTTTATTTTTTTTCAAAAGACAGAAATACTTTCAGTAGCCTCCAGTTTAGAAGCGAAGGGAAAAAAGGGCTGTTCGTAATTTTACGAATAGTATTCTTCGTTTTTTTACGGCCTACGCAGTAAATACAATAGTTTAAAAATTAAGCAGTATCGCTCTTGTCCATGGGTTGCAGCCACTCTATCTTTGTTCCAGAAGTTGATTGATGTTCAACAAACATTAATCACAATCCAGATCCCTTGAAAAAAAATATTCCTTTAATCCAGGAAAAACCAATAATCCGATATCAATCAACTTCTTTTTTTTAAAATCGATATCAGAGAAAATATAAATCCTATGAAACCCAGCCTGAAAGATGGCTTAAACTTTAACCCTGAAAAACCCCAGAAAACCCCAGGTTAAATTTTTAAAAAGCTTCCGCGCAAAATACGCGGAAGCTTTTTTTATGTAAAACTTCTAACTTTACGGAGTATCTCATTTATTTCATTCTTTAAATTTTTTTTATGATTGAAACTATTTCGGGGTTTCCTCCATACGTAGCCGCTTTTAATGCTACAGGAAAAATAACAGGCAAAGATTATGATGAAATAATTAACCCGTTGATAAGTAAAATTTACAAGCAGCATGGAAAAATAAACTACCTGCTCGTGCTCAACACCTCCTTAAGCAATTACAATTTGGAGGCGTGGCTCAAAGATGCCCTATTAGGCTTTGTATATTTTACCGAATGGAAAAAGATCGGTATCGTTTCATCTCAAAAAAGAGTAAAAGGTTTTACCGATTTATTTGGCAAACTATTGCCTGGCTCAACCAAAGGTTTTTTAATGGAAGATCTTGATAAAGCAAAGCTTTGGATTGCTGAATCGTGAATGTGGATTGGTGAATGGTGAATGGTGAATAAAAACAATTCTCTTATTCTAATTCTTTCAACGTTACATTATTTAGTAAAAATTGAAAATAATCCTTCAGTTATTGGAATAATGTGCCTTGTTGGCACAATAAGAAAATGAGGTACTAATTTTGATAGTCAATCATCGGCAAGCAACAGACGTGATTGAATGTTTGCAGATTTTATTTTATTATCTCTTAATTTTATTCGTTATAATTTCAAAGCTAAAATAAGAAAATGGATTTTGTTGATTATTATAAAACATTAGGTGTTGCAAAAAACGCATCTGCAGAAGATATCAAAAAAGCATATCGCAAACTTGCACGAAAACTTCATCCCGATGTAAATCCGAATGACAAAGAAGCACATAAAAAATTCCAGCAGATCAATGAGGCAAATGAAGTATTGAGTGACCCTGAAAAAAGAAAAAAATATGATCAGCATGGTGAAAACTGGAAGCATGCAGATCAATATGAGCAGGCAAGAAAACAGCAGGGACAACAAGCGGGTGGAGGCTTTGGTGGATTTGGAGGTTTCGGGGGCGGCTTTGGCGGCGGCGGAGAATATACCTATTCATCTGGCGATGAAGGAAATTTTTCTGACTTTTTTGAATCGCTTTTTGGTGGCGCAAGAGGCAGGAGAAGCCAGGCCAAATATCGGGGACAGGATTATAATGCAGAGCTACAATTATCTTTAAACGACGCATATACAACTCATAAGCAAACACTCACCATCAATGGAAAAAATGTCAGGATTACCATACCGGCCGGAGTTGAAAACGGACAACAAATAAAATTAAAAGGATATGGAAGCCCGGGAGTAAATGGCGGTCCTAATGGAGATCTTTTAATAACTTTCATAATCAAAACCGAACCAGATTTGAAACGCGAAGGAAATAATTTGTATAAAACTGAAGAAATTGATCTTTACACCGCTTTGCTCGGTGGCGAAAAAACCATTGAAACATTGAGTGGAAAAATAAAATTGAAAGTACAGCCTGAAACACAGAATGGCGCCAAAGTGCGTTTAAAAGGAAAAGGCTTCCCGGTTTATAAAAAAGAAGGCCAGTTTGGTGATTTATACATTACATGGAACATTAAGTTGCCTGTTAATTTAACAGAGAAACAAAAAGAATTATTTATTGAATTATCAAAATTATCATCCTAAAATTTTTGATATGGAAAAGGACCAATTAGTACCGGCAGAAGAATTTTGCATTTATCATAATATTGAATATTCATTTATCAGTTCTCTTGAAGATTCAGGTTTGATCACGGTTACGTCGGTTGAACAATCAACCTACATACCTGTAGATGAATTGCAAAAGCTGGAAAAATTTGTGCGTCTGTATTACGACCTTGATATTAATATTGAGGGAATAGAAACCATTAATCATCTTCTTGGGAAGATTGAACAAATGCAAAAAGAAATTTTACAGTTAAGAAATTCAGCTGTAATAAATGATTTTTCATCAGAATAGAAATTAATCTTTTTCCCTGCCTTTGCCGGCAGGCAGGTTGTTTTACTGTTTACCAACAGTCCTAAAAGGCCATTCTTTTTGAAACCTTGCTTTAATAAAATAAACGATTGCCCCAAGAAAAATTACCACAAAGCCGCTGAACATTAATTTAGTTCCGGTAGAAATCAGTACAAACAGCCACATAGAAATAGCAACAATTACAGGCATAGGAAATAAAGGCATTTTATAAGGAAAATCAATTCCCTTTTTCTTACTTCGCAAAATTAATAGGCCAACCCCCTGCCCTATAAACTGGATCATAATACGCATTGCCAGGATTGCACTGATCGTTTCGCTCAATTTAAATAGCATACTAAAAACAAATGCTATTCCTCCTAAAAACAACAAGGAAATGTAGGGGAAATTTTTTGTTGGATGAAGCTTTGCAAAAATTTTAAAGAATTCTCCATCGGCAGCAGCGGCATACGGGATGCGGCTGTAGCCAAGCGTTGCAGAAAAAACGGACGCAAATGCCACCCACAAAATAAGACAGGTAATGATGGTTGCTGCAGTATGTCCCATCAGTACCTGCATAAATTCACTGATCACAAACTCACTGTCTTTCGCATGCTGCCATGGGATAACACTTACGACACTCACATTCATCAACAAGTATAAAATAGCAATGCCCACAATGGAAATAAAAATGCTGCGCGGAATATTTTTAGACGGATTTTTAATTTCACTACCAAGGTGACAAATATTGTAATACCCTAAATAACTGTAAACAGATTTCACGCTGGCAAAACCAATGGCTGTAACAAAAGCATAATCAACATTCAATCCCGAATTAATATTTCTTACAGGCATTAAAAAATTACCATGCAAAACACCTCCGCCAATGATCCAGAACATCGTGATAATAACACCGCTCCATAAAAAAACACTGATCTTACCTATTTGTTCAATTTTCCTATACAATAAAATAACGATCAAAATCACAATGCCACCGCTGACAATTTTTTCATAATAAGGAGTAAGCGGAACCAGAAAAGAGAAATATTTTGAAAATCCTATTGCCGCAGAAGCTATTACCAGCGGCGCTTGTATCATCGTTTGCCATACAAATAAAAAGCTCATCATCTTTCCTGCACCTTTTTTACCATATGCTTCTTTTAAGAAATTATAACTGCCGCCTGCACGCGGAAATGCCGCGCCCAATTCACTCCAAACCATTCCATCTACAATTGATAAAAACGCACCCGCAATCCAGGCATACAAAAAATAAGGCCCGTTCATCATTCCTATTACCATTGGCAACGTAATGAAAGGGCCAATGCCAACCATATCCGTCATATTGATAGCAGATGCCTGCCACAATCCAAGCCTTCTATCCATTACTGCCATAAAAACAATTGAATAAAAAAATAAGTCGTGATCTTTATAAAAAATTTCAATTTAGTAATAAAAATACAATCAAATGAAGAAGATGTTCTTCTGAATAATTTTATAAATAGGTTTGATTTTAAGTTTTCTTTATAAAATCATTTTTCCTCAAAAAAGTTTGTTTACTATTCTTTTTTACTTTTGACAAAAGTTCTTACATGCTAAACAGAAGAAAATTCTTACAACTTTCCACACTTGCCACACCTTTATTGTCATTCAAAAATGCGCTTGCTAACAGTAAGGCACAAACGAAACCGATCGTAGTTTCTACATGGAACAACGGCAGAGAAGTAAATGCAGAGGCCTGGAAAATTTTATCTGCTAAGGGTCGCGCCCTTGATGCCGTAGAAGCTGGCGCAAGATATGTGGAAGACACTATTGATTGTTGCATTGGCCTTGGTGGTTATCCTGATCGTGATGGAATTGTTACGCTTGATTCCTGCATCATGGATGAAAATGCGAATTGCGGCTCTGTTGGTGCTATTGAACAAATTAAACATCCTGTTTCTGTAGCAAGAAAAATAATGGAAACCACGCCACACATTATGTTGGTGGGAGAAGGCGCCCAACAATTTGCACTTGAAAATGGTTTTGAAAAACAAGCACAAGTGCTTTCGGAACCTGCAAAAAAAGCATACGAAAACTGGTTGAAAAAAAGTGAATATAAGCCTGAAATTAATATCGAAAATAAAGATGCCGTAGAAAAAAATAAAAAAGGAAATGGCCCTTTTGCTCCGCAATATTTTGATGACGGATCAATCAATCATGATACAATGGGTTTAGTTGCATTGGACGAATCTGGCAATATGAGTGGTGCAGTAACAACGAGCGGAATGGCCTTTAAGATTCACGGACGTGTAGGTGACTCGCCCATTATTGGCGCCGGGCTTTTTGTTGATAATGAAGTAGGTGCTGCCACATCAAGTGGAATGGGAGAAGAAGTAATGCGCATCTGTGGAACCCATGTAGTAGTGGAATATATGCGACAGGGTTATTCCCCTGAAATAGCCTGCAAAAAAGCTATTGAACGCATCATTCATCGAAGCGAAGAGAAGGCTAAAAAAGTACAGGTAGGTTTTTTAGCTTTAAATAATAAGGGAGAATATGGTGCTTACGCTATACAGAAAGGATTTGTATTCGCTGTGAGGAGCAATGGCGAAGAAAAAATATATCCCGCAAAATATTTTTATGACCTCGGAGTAACCTAAAATCCGGTTTAAAAAATTCCATGAAATTAGAGATTATTGGTTTTAATATTGAAAGCTGTATCGCGGCGCAGGAATCAGGTGCTGACAGGATCGAATTATGTGCTGGCCCCGGTGAAGGCGGTACTACGCCTTCGTATGCTTTTATAAATGCTGCAAGAGAAATTCTGGATATTGATCTGTACGTTATGATACGTCCCCGGGGTGGCGATTTTCTGTATTGCGATGAAGAGTTTGAGATCATGAAAAAGGATGTTCAGATTTGTAAAGAATTTGGCTGCGATGGAATAGTAACAGGAATACTAACTGCTGCCGGAAAAGTTGATAAAAACAGGTGCAAAGAATTAGTTGATCTCGCCTACCCTTTGGAAGTAACTTTCCATCGCGCATTCGACAGGGTTAAAGAACCGTTGGAAGCATTGGAAGATATTATTGATTTAGGATTTGAAAGAGTTTTAACTTCAGGATTAAAACCTAAAGCGGTTGAAAGTACCAATCTTCTCGCGGAATTAATTAAGAAGGCTGAAGAGAGAATAATCATCATGCCCGGCTCAGGAGTAAATTCTGAAAATATTATTTCTATTGCTGAAAGCACCGGCGCTAAAGAGTTTCACAGTTCTGCCACTTTTTCCAAAGAAAGTCGAATGAGCTATATTAACCCGGAAATGAAAGAATCTCTTACTTATGTTTCTGTAAACAAAGAAGAAGCAAAAAAAATGCGGCAACTTTTAAATGAATACAGAGCCAAAAGTATTTCTTAATTTTCTCAATACAATAACCTCACCTTAATGGTATCTTTTACATCCCTTAATAACTTAAGCGCTTCCTTCGATAGGCCTTTATTTACGTCCAGAACTACATAACCTATATCGTCATTGGTTTTTAGATATTGCGAGAGGATATTTATTTTATGAGAAGAAAGTTGCGTGTTAATTTCAGATAAAACGCCCGGCACATTTTTATGAATGTGTAAAATACGATGAGTGTTTTCGTGAGGCGGAAGATTTAAAGGAGGAACTGAATGAGATCCGGTAGTAATTCCTTTCTCAAGGAAATTAAATAATTTATTACTAACATCTTCGCCAATATTTTGTTGAGCTTCTTCTGTAGAACCTCCAATATGAGGAGTTAAGATAACATTACTTAATCCCTGCAATGGAGTTGTAAAAGGTTCTCCGTTTTTTGCAGGTTCTTTGGGAAATACATCTATTGCCGCACCTCCAAGTTCATTGTTTTCAAGGGCCTTTTTTAATTCATCAAGGTCTACCACGCCACCTCTTGCATAATTAATTAGGATGCCTGTTTTTTTAAAATATTTAATATTATTTTTATTGATCAGATTCCTGGTTGAAAGAAGATCAGGAACATGGAGGGTTACAATATCTGCTTCCTTTAGTAAATCTTTTAAAGATTTTTTACTCTCAGCATTACCAAGTGGCATTTTTGTTTCGGTATCATAAAAGATCACTTTCATACCAAAGGCTTCTGCAAGTACGCTTACCTGTGAGCCTATGTTTCCGTAGCCCACAATACCTAAAGTTTTTCCTCTCAATTCGTGGCTGCCGGTGGAGTCTTTAAGCCAGGTACCTTCGTGAGCTGATTTATTTTTATCCGGAATTTTACGTATCAACATAATAGAGGAAGCAATCACTAATTCAGCAACAGAACGGGTGTTGGAATACGGAGCATTAAAAACAGCAACTCCTTTATTGGTTGCCTCTTTCATGTTTACCTGGTTGGTTCCGATACAAAAACAACCGATGGCCTGCAGTTTCTTTGCATTCTGTAAAACCTCAGCAGTGATCTTAGATTTGGAACGGATGCCCAACAGATGAACATTTTTAATTTCTTTAATTAACTCACTTTCAGAGAGTGCGCCTGGCAATATTTTAACCGAGGTATACCCTGAATCTAAAAATCTTTCAGCTGCAGTTTTGCTGATATTTTCCAAAAAAAGAATATTTATTTTTTCTTTAGGATAACTGGTAACTTTTTTCTCTGGCATATTAAAATAGTAATGTAATATTGCAAATATAGCTCCTTAATCCTTGAAATTTTTTTGATGAGACTTAGAAATTTGATCGCAGTATTTATAATTTTATTTTTTTTTATTTCTTCCTGCAGTTCACACAGTGTTAAAGTAAAACCTGCAACCAAAGACACCACAGGTTATATAGCTCCTACCCCGGGCAAAATTTCGCCAAACCAAATGGAAGTTTACAGAAATGAGGTGAAAGATTTTTATTATAAAAAACTTCTCCGAACGGGATTTAACGGTGGCATCCTTGTAGCAAAAAAAGGACAGGTTATATTTGAAGATTACCATGGATATTATAATCTTAGGAAAAAAGATTCCCTCACCAAACACAGCGCCTTTCATATCGCTTCCGTTTCAAAAACCTTCACCGCCATGGCTACTTTGAAACTGGCGCAAATGGGAAAACTTTCTCTTGATGATGATGTAAAAAAATTCTTTCCCGCTTTTCCTTACGATAATGTTACTGTAAAAGATTTGCTGAGTCATAGAAGTGGTTTACCAAATTACCTTTATTTTATGGACAAGTTAGGTTGGAATACCAAGCAACATGTAGATAATAAAGATGTGCTTGATTATCTCATAAAATTTAAACCGCCGGCTTCAAAACCAAATACCCATTTTACGTATTGCAATACCAATTACGCCTTACTTGGATTGATCATTGAAAAAGCTTCAGGCCAATCTTATGCTGATTTTTTACAGCAACAATTTTTTACACCTTTACAAATGAAAGACACTTATGTCTATAATATACACGATAGCGCCACTGCCATGCCTTCTTACGATTACCGTGGCCGGCAGGAAGCGTTTTCTTTTTTAGATATCGGCATTGGTGATAAAAATGTTTACAGCACTCCGGAAGACCTGCTTAAGTGGGACCAGGCATTATATACCAATGAAATTTTCACGAAAGAAATGCTCCAAAAAGCATTCACGCCTTATAGCAACGAAAAGCCCGGAATAAGAAATTATGGTTACGGATGGAGAATGAACGTATATCCGGACGGCCGAAAAATAATTTATCATAACGGGTGGTGGCATGGTAATAATGCAGTGTTTATAAGAATGATACAAGATTCAGTAACGATTATTGTTCTCGGAAATAAATACAACCGCAATATTTACCAGGCAAAGGAAATGGAAAAGTTTTTTGACGGACAAGAAACTTCACCAAATGATGAAGAAAATGCTGAAATGCCGCAAGAAGAAACTACAACTCCGGCAATTAATCATTCACCCAAAAAAAAGACAACAGGTAGAAGATAAGTTCTCAAGTGATTTAGAATGTTTCATTATTTCAACCTGAATAATGAAACATTTTCTTTTATCAGTAAACAAGGAAAAAAGACTAATTTTTGTTTTGGTTGAAGAAGTCTTATCCAGGGGCAATACACCGCAAAAACCGCAACACATACTTTTATAAATAAAAAGATGCCATTTTAGGTTATTTATGGTTCTTCTATTTTTAATAGTCAGTTTTCATAAGTATATCCTTCTTCCACAACCCCTTTTGATCTTATCATTACCAAAGCATTCAGGTTAATTTAGTTCAAAAAAAAGTACTGAATATGCATAAAATTCACTTTAAAATGCGGCATTAAGCGGTTTTGAGTTAAAAAAGTGCAAAAAAAAATTGCATTTTTTGATTTTTTAATTACTTAAAGTGATAAGTTTGTAAAGAACTAGAATTAACATATGCTTAAAATTGAAAGGCAGGCTTTTATTATTCACCAGGTAAATCTTCACAATAAGGTATTGTCGACAGACCTAAGCAAACAAATGCATGTTTCAGACGATACGATTCGGCGGGATATTCATCAACTTGCAAAAACCGGCAAAATAATAAAAGTTCACGGTGGTGCTTTATCACCTTCTTTTCATAATACATATACTTCATCAGATGATGTATATGCTTATAATCAAAAAAAGATAATTGCTCAAAAAGCAATATCGCTTATAAAAGATGGAATGGTTGTTTTGACTACAGGAGGTACAACCATTATTGAAATGGCAAGAGCCTTGCCTCCTGAACTTCATGCTACATTTATTTCAGGAAGTATTCCTGCCCTGGCGGAATATATTGTTCATCCAAATATAGAAGTGATAGCGATCGGCGATAAGATATCGAAAGATTCAAAAATTACTGTGGGGCACAATGCTATTTCAAGAATTAAGGAGTTAAAGGTTGACCTCTGCTTTTTAGGCGTTTCCGCTATTAATCTTGAAACCGGTGTTTCAGATAATGATTGGGAAGTAGTACAGATAAAAAAAGCAATGGTTGAAGCGTCTAAAAAGCTTATTTGCCTTAGCATTTCTGAGAAGATCAACTCGCGCCAACCTTTCCAGGTTTGCGACAGCAAAAAGATCAATACGCTGATTACAGAGCTATCACCAGAGGATCCTATGTTGGAAAAATATAAACAGGCAGGTGTAATTGTATTATAGTAAATCAATTAAGTTATCGCTGAACCATAAAATTCCCTCTGAAACCACATACAAAAAAAAATAAAATTAATAATGTCTATAAATAAATGGAATAAATTTTTAATAACCCTTCAATTTTAAAATTTCGCGCATGAGAAAACTTCTAACGGCCCTCTTTGCATTATTATTATTGCATATAAGCCAAGCAACGTTCGCACAGGAACGAACAATTACCGGAACTGTATTGTCCTCCGATGGTACCCCTGTGCTTGGTGCAAGCGTCCTTATTAAAGGAAGCGGCACCGGAACCCAGACAGACATAAAAGGACAATTTTCCATTACCGCCGCAAATGGAAATATTTTAGTAATAAGCGCAGTGGGCTTTACCAACCGGGAAGTAAAAGTTGGAAACTCTGCTCCCGGCACTATTACCCTGGAAAGCAGCAACGATCAATTACAAGAAGTAGTTGTAACTGCCCTCGGTATTAAAAAAGAGCGAAAGGCATTGGGTTATTCTGTTACAGACCTGAATGCAAAGGAATTGATGAAAAATAAGAATACTAATATCGTTAATTCTTTAGCGGGTAAAGTTCCTGGTGTAAACATTACGCAATTTAGCGGGGCAGCAGGCGCGGGCGCATCCATCACGATTCGTGGTGGTAATTCTACATCGGATGGCAGGCAAAATCAACCGTTATTTGTTGTAGATGGAATTATATATGATAATTCAACAACGGTTTCGGGTAATACAGGTACCGATGGCCTTTCCCGCAGCAATACCACTTACTCCGATCGTATCATGGATATCAACCCGGAAGATATCGAAAGCTTGTCGGTTTTGAAAGGTGCTGCAGCAGCTGCATTGTATGGATCAAGGGCAGCCGATGGTGTTGTTATAATCACCACAAAGCAAGGGAAGGAAGGCCGAGTAACAGTTAATGTAAATAGTAAAATAAGCACTTCCTGGGCAAATAAGTTGCCTGAGGCTCAAACCATATTTGGTACCGGTTCTTATGCCAGTAATGGCGTATTAAACAATGTTACCTATAACTCATGGGGACCAAAAATTCCGGCTGACAGTGCTATATATGACAATATCGGTAATTTCTTTCAGCACGGTATAGTGTATGATAATAACGTAAACGTATCCGGTGGTTCAAAAAACGGTTCCTTTTATCTATCTGGATCTAACTTTAAGCAAACAGGTATCATTCCCAGCACAGGCTATGACAAAACTACTTTTCGTTTTAATGGAGAACAGAAATACGGACGTTTGACTTTGAATGCGAATGTTGCTTATTCCCTTGCCAAAACCGATAGAACTTTAACTACTGCCGGCCTATATGGCGGCGGGGGTAATGGAGCAATGGGGGCTGTATATAGCTGGCCTCAAACATTTAATATGGCAAATTACATTAATCAGGATGGGACACAATATCGCAAATTTGCCGGAACTGTTCCTTTGGAAGACGATATAAATAATCCTTATTGGATAATAAATGAGGATAATTTAACATCAAAAACCAATCGTTTTACAGGAGGAATAAACGGTAATATTAAAATTGCAAGCTGGTGGGATATTACAGGACGTTTGGGATATGACCAGTATAACACTAACGATTATACCTATATTGCTCCGGGTTCTGCAGTAAAACCATTGTACCAAAACGGTCGTTTAAGCAAAGATATGGTAGGCTATTCCTACATTACAACTACAGTGATGAGTAATTTTCATAAAGCATTTGGAGATTTTGATACGCACCTGATGTTGGGAACCACCGCAGAGAATACAGAAATAACCAATCAAAATCATTGGGGATACAACTTTATTACTGCCGGTACGATTAGCTTTAATAACATGGCCCCGGAAAATAAATTTTTTACTGACGGAACAACCCAGAAGCGTTTGGTAGGAGCTTATGGAGAATTTGGCATATCTTATAAAGACCTTATTTATCTCACCGCAACAGGCCGTAATGATTGGTCGTCTACCTTGCCTATAGAGAACAGGTCTTATTTTTATCCTTCTGTCAGCGGTTCATTTGTCTTTACTCAATTGTTACCCAAAAATAATATTCTTTCTTTCGGTAAAATCCGGGGCAGCTGGGCGCAGGTGGGTAAAGATGCCAATGCGTATGCTACAAATACTTATGTAAATCCCCCGATTACCATTGGCGCTTATACCGGGGTGGGTAATCAGTACTCAGCCGGTAATCCTATATTGAAACCTGAAATTCAAAATTCCTGGGAAGTTGGAGGAGAGTTTAGATTTCTAAATGGTCGTATCGGTTTGGATTATACTTACTACCATAGTCAAACAAAGAATCAAATTGCGCAACCACGTTTAGCTCAATCCGGCGGGTTTATTTTCAGTTCCCTCAATAGCGGCTCAGTCATTAATAAGGGTATGGAAATAGCGATTACAGGTAAACCGATAGCGAGAAAGGATTTCTCATGGGATATAACATTGAACTTTTCTTACAACGAAGGCAGATTAGGCGCTTTCCTTCCGGGCATAGCCTATTTTTATCCAACAGATGCTCAATTCGGAACAGTGAAAGCGGCATCTATTCCCAACGGTGGGTACTTCCTTGGGATGACAGGTAGCCCTTATTTACATGAAACCGACGCTAATGGTAAAGAAATTGCGAATGGACGTTACCAGGTAGATCCTACAACCGGATTATATAAACTTAACACCACCAACCCTGTAGTAGGTAACCGTGAACCAGATTTCATTGCTGGTTTTAATAATACTTTTAGATACAAGAACTTTTCGTTATCATTCCTTCTCGACATCCGCAAAGGTGGAGATGTGTTTAACGGTACAGAATACTATTTGGTTCTAAACGGTTTAAGCAAAAGAACTTTACTGAATGACAGACAATCGGTAACCGTAAAAGGAGTCAATAGCCAAACAGGAGCTGACTTTACCCAAACTTACGATGCAAATCAATCTTATACTATTGGTAGTACAACATATTCAGGTACGAATATGATTCAGCGGTATTGGGCAAACTACGCAGCCAATTCCATGAATTTTATTACCTCGGTAAATTGGATTAAACTACGTGCTTTGTCATTAACTTATGACTTCACCAGTATGTTGAAGAATCAAAAAGTTATTAAAGGCTTCTCAGCAACCGCAACAGGTACCAATCTGGCTACATGGACAAACTACAAAGGAATGGATCCTGAAGTGAGCGCAGCGGGAGGAACAGGTGGTTCAGGCTCTACAGGTATTGATTACCTGGGCGTGCCTGCAGTGGCAAGTTTCACATTTGGGATCAACCTTACATTTTAACCAGCGAAAAAAATTAAATTATGAAAAATATAAAATATATAATATTAGGTTGTATAATCCTAGTATGTTCGGCTTCATGTAAAAAGTGGCTGAATGTTAATACAGACCCGAACAGTCCAAACAATACAAGTGTATTAATTGAAAACCGGTTGCCCTGGATTCAACACTTTTACCAGTACACATCTGGTGTTACCAATTATCGCACCTCATTACAGGCTGGAGTTTACTACACCACCAGCGGGTCCGGTAATACGTTTAGCACTACATGGCATTGCTCTACCGGCAATGTCACAACCCCTTATCAAACATGGTTTGTGGAAGTGTCTTCCAACGTGGTTGATTTGTATAATTCTGCCCAGAAACAAGGCGCCTATCAGTATATGGCTGCGGCTGATGTATTCAATGCTTTGGGATTTATGGAAATGCTGGATTTGTATGGGGAAATGCCTTACACACAGGCAGCAACAGGAAATCCGAGCCCTAAACCTGATGACGGCAAAACTATTTACTACGGCTGTATGGCGAAATTGGATGAAGCTATCAGCTTGTTCAGTAAAACACAGGATGCCGGAGTACCTGCACTTTCTTCCGGGGATGTATGGAATGGCGGGGATGTAAGCAAGTGGATAAAACTTTGCTATGGGTTAAAAGCCCGCTATATGCTTAAACTATCAAAGAAATCAGACTTATATAATGCGGATTCTATTTTATATTGTTTGTCCAAAGGTCCTCAGTCTAATGCCGACAATGTTGTGGGCCCCGGCTATAATAATAGTACCGTAACAGATTATTTGTACGGTGATCCGGTGGTAACAAACGGTAACTTTGATTATGCAGCTTATGGCAGTGGTCAACGTATTTCCCAGTACTATTACAACTTGTTGACAAATATGCGTGGCTCAGGGATAACAGATCCCAGGATGAGCAAAATTGTACCTGCTTCCATGTCTAATATTCAACTTGATAATAGCGGAAAGGTGATATCCTATACCTGGAATCGTTCAATAGGCGTTGATTCTTATGGTCCGTCAACTCGGTTGGTTAAAGGAGGTGCCACTTCTATTACAACACCAACTTATACCACTGTGGATAAGAATATAACCTATACTATCGCCGATGGAACAGATCGTGCAAATTTTATTGCTGCACAAGATTCGGTAGGGCGGCCTTACACTGTTAACGGGAATGACGTAAAGGTAACCTACCATGCAGGATCCATCTACATAAACAGTACTAATTACTTATATGCCGGAGATACCGCTTATGTAAACCTGCGTAGTTTTGCTCTTGCAACAGGCGGAGTAGATCCATTAGATGTTGACTGGTACCCTTCAACAGCCGCAATGGCCGCAGGAGCCGTGGGATCAACAGGCTCCTATCAGACTCGTCCTGTTTCCGATCAGGAGATTTTAACTTATCATGAGATGTGCTTTATTAAAGCTGAAGTTTATATGAGAAAAGGTGATAACGCGGACGCTTATACTGCATACAAGCAAGGTATCCAGGCGGATCTTGATATGATGCAAGCAAAGCTAACCGAATGGCAGGCTTCAGGTTATACAAAAACTAATCCTGATATGGCGCCTATGGATCAAAATGACATCAATACTTATCTTCTGAGCGATGCAGTTTGTCAAAGTGCAGGTGCCTTGTCAATGTCAGATATCATGTTGCAAAAATATGTTGCAATGGGTTGCAGTATTGAAAACTATAACGATATGCGCCGGTTTGATTTTAGCGCCGGAGATGTAGGTAATTATGGCGTTGTCTACCCGGGTTATCAACGTGGCCCCTTATTTACAGGTCAAGCTCAGCTGACAGGTGGCTCCCCAACAGATCCGAGGTATTGGATGCGCCGTTGGTATTTACCTCCAACCTATGAAATAAATTACAACTCGGTAAATACACTTGCCTTAAATCCCCATGCTGCTGATCCAAATATTTGGAGTATGCCTGTTTGGTGGGATACTGCAACAGATGAACAATATTATGGATATCTCAAGTAACAGTAATATTTTAATACATTTCCGGATACAATCAGGCTGCAGAAACCTGTGTCTATAAGCCGGGATATATTCACTTTATTTTATTCTATCTGAATAAAAAAAATACGGGTAAAAATTTTACCCGTATTTTTTTTATCGAATGCTGGTCTTTCGGCCAGCTTTTCTCTTTAGAGGTAGGTATTACTTCTTAAAAAGAAAGTTGCCTCCCTTAATGCGTGACAAAAATTATATGATAATTATTCAGCTTGATATTGCTTCCTTCGCAGCTTCTAGCGCTGCAGGCATTTGCGAGGCGCTTCTGGGGACATTATAGCATTGATGATAGTGCGCGTTTAAATAACAAAATCCAAAAACAGCCGGTTTAGATTTAAATATCATTTTACAGTAAGCCAACAAATAATACCAATTTCATTTTAAACAACCCTTTACCAACTACTTCCACCACCACCGCCAAAGCCACCGCCTGAAAAACCACCACCACCACTAAAACTGCCGCCACTCGTACCACTGCTTGAAGGTGCACTGTAAAAGGTGTGTGTCATTTCATTCATGGAGTGATCAAGGCTATTCATGAACATGAGTGTATTAAAATTATTTCCTGCATAGTAACCTGAATACCATTTTGGGGGTGCCACATCTAATCCTTTCAATTTATCTTTCCACTTATCGGCCATATCGAACACAATTGCATAAGGCAACACTTTATCAAAATAATTTTCATCCTGTTTCAAAAATTCCTGTAACCGGTCTTTTTCTACCGTTTTTATAAATTCTTTAAACCCTAATAATTTTTGATAAAGCAACGTTCCTTTTTTTGTTTTTTTCGTCATAAAAACACCGTAAGAAACCAATATAATTCCGCTCGAAATAAGTGCCACGCCAAGCCACAATTTTTCCTGCCAGTCATCCACTAAAGCAAAAAAACCAATCACGGCAACAAGTATTCCCAGGAAGGGGAAGACACAACCCATGCTCCTTGAAAACATCACGTAATAATCTTCTTTGTTGATCTCAGTTTCCAGTTGTGATTTTGCCTTATTCATGGTGGTATAAAGAACATTTTTAAGATCACTTAGTTTTACTTTTTCATCGGTTTCAAAGATGCCGCCAAACAAAGTTTTTTCAAATTGAGGCACATTCTCCGGCAAATCCTTTAGCTTGATAAATTCATAATCTTTGGTCTTAATAATTCCTAACAAAGAACTTTTTTCTATTTCATTTACCCTTAAATAACCACCGGCTCCCCAGTAAGGAATAAGTGCCGTTAAATCGCGTTGATTCAATTTATCATCAATGATATAACCAGAAACACCCGGACTTACGTTTTCCGGCGGGTAGTATTCTGTTTGCACCGTCACATCTTCATCTTTACCCCATTTTTTCCAAATTAAGTACATGCCTATAAATACCAAGACCGGTAGAAAAAGCCACCAGAGGCCACGTAAAGTATAATTGGGTTTTATTAAAAATTCATCCGGGAAACTGATACCGATTGTTAATCCTTCGTAAGGATTTAATTTTTGTGTGGTGTGTCCATATAGAATTTTATTTGACTGCCAGCGGGATGCTGTATTATTTTCTTTTGAGACTAAAATTCCAGTGGCCACAAAATAATAAGGCGTATCAGAAAGCGCCTGTGGTAATTCAACTTCAAAATCAACAGAATCAATTGTGGTAGCCCATTGAGTGCCGATAAGATTAAAATATAATTCAGAATGATTTTTGAAAAAATTGATCGCATTTAAAACCTGGTATTTTATAATGTAATGCTGATCGCCATTTACGTATTTATCTGCCGAACCTATCTTTATATTTTCAAAATCACCTCTTTTACTGGTACTGAAATCATAGCCCGGCACTTTTACATTTTCAATAAAGATGCGCGTGTAACCATTGGCGTGCATTTGCCTTTCTGCTTTTTCAATACCGGCAGGAAGTTTTTCCATCGGGTACTGGTAAGGAATTGAACGAATAATACCATGCCGCGATTGCAAAAAATGCACGTCTAATTTTTCTGTAATATCAAGAGAAGCATTTTTGTTTACTCTTAAATTGATATGATAGTGTGTGATAGTAAACGCTTCCTGGGCCTGCAAATAATTGATAAAAAAGGCAAAGAAAAGAAGTGCAACAACTTTTTTCATCAGCAATATTTAAAACTTTACTTCTACGTTTTTAGCTTCCTCCTGGTTTTCCAATTCATAAAATTCCCGTGCTTTAAACCCTGCTATATTTGCAATGATCACACCCGGAAATTGCTGGATAGCGGTATTATAATCTCTTACCGTTGCATTGTAATAACGGCGTGCATTTCCAAGATCGCCTTCAATAGATTGGAGAGCGCTTTGTAGTTCCAAAAAGTTTTGATTCGCCTTTAGTTCCGGATAATTTTCAGCTACTGCGAGCAATCCCCGCAGCGCACCCCCTAATACCTGGTTGGCTTGCGCAGCAGCCTGCACATCGCCCGGAGGCACTGATGCTGCTGCATTTCTGGCTTCTGTTACTTTTTCAAATGTTTCACGCTCATGAGTTGCGTAGCCTTTTACTGTGTTTACAAGATTGGGAATAAGGTCGTAACGTTTCTTCAAATAAACACGAATATCGCTCCAACTGTTATCTACTTTTATTTTCAGTTTTACCAACCCGTTGTACATGCTGATGACCACGATAATGAGCAGAACAATAATTCCGAGAATAATCAAGAGAGACATAGTTGTATAATTAAGATTAAGAATGAATTAATCAAAAAATGCTACCACAATTTAAACAAAATGAAGCAAA
>JBBQWJ010000014.1:0-25149 GCA_038210685.1 Chitinophagales bacterium
CCGACAGAAGGCTTGTTGGTCATCACAATTTTGTTGATCTCATCAATTATTCTTTCCCCGCTCACTATTTTTATCCTTTCTGCATGATCTTTTATTGCTTGTAAAGTTTCAGGAGAAATGGTAAAATTCAATTGGGTAGCAAATCGTATTGCCCGCATCATTCGCAAAGGATCATCAATAAAAGTCTGGTCAGGAGGAAGGGGTGTTTTGATAATTTTATTTTCAATGTCTTCAAAGCCGTTCAAAGGATCGATCACCTCAAGAAAGTTTTTATTATCAAGAGTCGCGGCAAGTGTATTGATGGTAAAATCTCTGCGAAGTCTGTCTTCTTCAATGGTTCCGGGCAAAACACCAGGCTTGCGGCTGTTGTGGTCATAACTTTCTTTTCGTGCACCTACAAATTCTATTTCAAAAGGAATTTCATTAGAAAAAATCTTTATTTGTGCAGTACCAAAATTTTTAAAAAAACTAACGTTAGGTTTTGGAGAAAATTTTTCAGCGGTTTTATTGGCCAGTTCGATTCCATCACCCACACAAACGATATCAGCATCTTTTGTTGGACGGTTTAATATTTTATCACGCACAAAACCTCCGATTATAAATGCCGGTATGGACAGTTCATCCGCCGCTTCGCTTATCTTTTTGAAAATAAAAATTTCTTCCTTAGCACAATTGATTTTCATCTGGCAAAAGTAAAAGGATAAATTGTTTAAGTAATTAGAAAAGAAATTTATTGAAAGATTTGTTGATAAGAAACACTTTTTTGTCTCAAAGTCTTGCTCGTTATACAAATAATCTACGTCTAATGCGCGCTCTTTTTGCATAGAATATTGACAAAGCCGGTCCAATTAAAATATACAAAAAGCCTGCTAAGCCTGCATTTGTGTCAGGAACATTAAAAGCAATAATTAATGAAATAATTCCAATAAGAACCAGAATAAAATTTTTATATAGTTTAGTTTTTGTTTCAAATTTTTCTAATGGCGTTAATTCCAGTTCAATAGATTTTTTTAAAGCGTGGATATACATAAAAGAAAAAAGAAGGTAAATTGAAATGTAACCTGTACTATAAATAATAAAGAGTTTAGGAACATCTGATAAACGGATAACAAACGGCGAACCACTATTTCCATATATCTGGTTACTGAAAACTAGTGTAAAAAGAAACTTAAGAGGATATACATAAAAAAGTACCAGGAAAATAAGAATACAGTTAAGCACAACCGTTTTAATATCATCCAGGCCATACCTACGAAAAAAAATATTCTGTTCGTACCAAATCATCATCAATAATACAAAGCTCACTCCAAAAGCAAAAAAACCGCGCATGGTAATCATTAATTCATCAAAGTTTTTAGGAACTTCAAGGCTTACAATAAGAAGCGTTACAGCAAAGGCAAAAACGGCATCACTAAATGCTTCCACACGCCGGACTTCATGGCCGCGAAAACGAAAATTATTCTTACTACCTTCCAAATTATTGGCAATGTTTTTTCGGAACATAAAAAATTATTGAATCAAATTTTGAACAACTATTGAAATATTGATATCTCGCTAATCTCCTCTCACACCACTTTTAAATTTTCAGGATCCCATTGCATTATTTTATTTTCAAAATAACTCTTGTTGCACAATAAAGCCGGAGCCGCAGCACGATAACCAAATAAAGGATTTTCTGCTACTTCTCCATGAGTGCGAATTGCATTGATCCAGTTGTAATGATGATCGAAATGCGCACCTTTGTAGCCTTCTTCTGCTGTATAAACCAAGGTATCAGGATCAAGCATTTTTTTACGATCATATACATATTGATTTCCTGAAGATTTCAAATTTTTTGCTTTTGCCAGCGGATCGGTTTCATCTTCCTGGTATTTGTTTTTATACACAGTTACTTTATCCCACTCTACGGTCATGGAACCTTCGCTGCCCACCATGCGCAGGTAATTGGTACCGCCGGTTCCATCAACAAAATTTACACGGAGTGAAAGATTAAAGGCAGGATGTACTTTAGTCTCCGGATAATCAAACATTCCAAGCATCACGTCCGGAACCTCGCGGCCATCTTTCCAATAGCGTAAACCTCCCGTTGCCATAATTTTATTTGGTCCATGCGAACCGGTTACAAAATGTAAACTTGAAAACAAATGGACAAACAAATCGCCGGCAACTCCTGTTCCATAATCGCGATAATTTCTCCAACGGAAAAAACGCAATTTATCAAATGGCCTTTTGGTAGTAATCGCAAGATACCTGTCCCAATCAACTGTTGCCGGAGAAGCATCTTCCGGGATATGATATTGCCACGCTCCTTCCGGCGACATGCGCGCCCAAAAACCTTCTGCGTAATTCAAAGCGCCTATCGCTCCGTCTTTCAACAATTCTTTTGCCTTCTCATTTCCCAAAGAACTCATTCCCTGGCTGCCCACCTGGAACACCACATTATTTCTTTTTTGTGCAGCTACTACTTCCGGCGCTTCAGAAATATCATGAACCATTGGCTTTTCGCAATAAACGTGTTTTCCTTTATTCATGGCTGCTACAGAAATATCTTTATGCCAAAAATCCGGTGTTGCAATAATTACCGCATCAACATCAGTTCTTTCAAGAATTTCGCGATAATCGCGGGTAGTAAAAATATCATTTCCCCAGCGCTTTTTTGCATCTGCCAAACGGCCATCATACAAATCACAAACGGCTACCAGCTTTACTCCGGGAACAGTAATGCAGGTTGTTGCATCAGCAACTCCCATATTTCCAGCGCCGATTAACGCAACCTGAACCATGTCGTTTGCTGTAAATTTTTGTCGCTCTCTCATCATTTGCAAAAAATGACGCTTTTTATCTTTTGCAGTAATAATAGTAGGGATCAACGAAGCACCAACAATACCTTTGGTAACATTGGCGATAAAAGAACGGCGTGAATTCTTGTCAGAGTTTTTTGGCATAATAAATTTATTTATTCCGTTTATAATTTTTGATCACAGATATCAAGGGAAGGATGAACTTGATAAATCAACTTTAAAAAGATCACTGAAAAGATAAGGAGAGAAATCTAAACCGTCTATTTATTTTTAAAGAAAATAAGAAATCAATAAGGCAATTCTATGGAATCCGGTTCTATAAATTCATGCGTAAAATCATTTTCAAGAAAGCTTATCGGCGAATCAGGCAAGTTAATAATATCTTTTTTGGTAAAGCCCCATGGTTCCCAATAGCCGGCTAACACCTGCGCAAACATGTCATCATCCCAGGGTGCAAACAAAGGATCATCTGCAGTTTCTTCAGCAGGAATTGACTCGATAATTACTTTATCTTCCTCAACCTCAATTTTATTATTGCCACGGTTTTTTAATAAATAATTAGAATATAAAAAACGCGCAGTCAATTCTTCAAACTGAATAGGATGTAAAGTTTTTTCTCCGATTTTATCAAGAAGATTTTTTTCTTTGTGTTCCACAGCACCACTGTCCTGAAGGCACGCAACAATTCCAAAACCATTCATGCCCAAAGAAAAATTAAGATTGGTAGGTTCATCTTTGTAATTAAAAATATCCTTTGAATATTTAAGCTTTACAATTTCAAGGCTCCATGGTTTTACCCCTTTAAATTCCATTGGAACCATCAAAGATTGCAACATCAGGTGAAACTTAGCAAATCGTTGTTTCAGATAAGTTGAAAGTTGAAAGCCTTTTCCATTCGTTCTTTTTGCAGAACGACTGATTTCTAAAATAAGATCATTATAAAGTACTCCATAAACGAATTTCCCCATCCATAAAAACAAGCGTTCTCCAGGAATGTTTTTTACTCCTTGATAACCTGCTTCAAACGCTTCTTTTATTTCCATATCCAGCTCATGAAAAACCTTTTTTACTTCTTCAGAACAAGGAAGTTTTACTTCGCTATAGTGGATAGCGGTAACCTGGTCCAGCATCTTAAACCTCTCCTCTCTCAAAGAAAAACGATCCAAAATCCAATCAGGGAAAACAGAAATTTTATGATCAGAAGACGGCAAATCTTCGCCTGTTAAAAAACAGGTAGTTTCCTGAAAATGCAAGGTTTCAAAAGGATTAAAAAGAGAAAGAGACATAGGCGCAAAAATAAATAATTATGCAGGGTAAGTTTAGGCCAAAATAAAAATCCGGATTATTTGTTGGTTTACTCTTTAACCGGACATTTTTTCAAGAGAAGATAAAATTCGCTCCTTTGTTTCTTCATCCGATAATGTTTGTGGGTTAAATTTTTCATCGATTAATTTTTCATAAAGCTCTATATAACGGTTACGGATAATCGAAATCCATTCATCACTCATTTCAGGAACCTGCTGGCCTTTTTTTCCCATAAAATTATTTTCGATAAGCCATTCCCTTACAAATTCTTTACTCAGTTGCTTTTGCTTTTCTCCTTTTTGTTGCCTTTCATCAAATCCTTCGGCATAAAAATAGCGTGAACTGTCCGGTGTGTGTATTTCATCAATTAAAATAATATCATTTCCCAGCTTCCCGAATTCATATTTAGTATCCACCAATATCAATCCTCTTTTTGCAGCAATTTCTTTTCCTCTTGCAAAAAGTTGCAATGCATATTTTTCCAGTTGTTCATAATTTTCTTTCGACACGATATTCCGTTCTATTATTTCTTTTTTGCTGATGTCTTCATCATGACCTTCAGCAGCTTTAGTTGAGGGTGTAATTATTGGTTGAGGAAAATAATCATTTTCTTTTAAACCTTCAGGCAATTCTACTCCACACAACATTCTTTTACCAGATGAAAAAGTGCGCCACGCGTGGCCTGTGAGGTTGCCCCGAACTACCATTTCTACTTTAAATGGATCACATTTATATCCAACGGAAACATTGGGTGCTGGAGTAGTTAACAACCAGTTTTTACAAATATCTTTTGTAGCATTTAGCATGTAGGCCGCCACCTGGTTCAATACCTGTCCTTTATTGGGGATTGGCTTAGGTAAAATTACATCAAAAGCAGAAATGCGATCGCTTGCAACCATCACTAAATACTTGTCACTAATGCTATAAACATCCCTGACTTTTCCCTTATAAAAATTAGTTTGTCCCGGCAATAAAAGAGAATTCATATTGAATAAAATTAGTTGCAAAAATGCATATAATTTTTAGGAATCAGAAGAAAGAAAGATTTTAAAACAATTACAACCAAAAATATTTTTTAATTATATCAATACAATTCTTACTTTGCTGATAAATTGCTAACCGAAATCTATTGATATGAGAAAGAAAGCCCCATTTTTGATCTTATTTTTTCTTCCCTTTTTTCTTTCAGTTGCAGCATTTGCCCAGCAAAAAACAATTAAAGGAAATGTAACCAGTAAAGCAAGCGGAGAAGGTATTCCTGCAGTTTCAATAACGGTGAAAGGTAGTGGTGAAGGCACTTATACGGATGAAAAAGGAAATTTTTCTCTGGATATAAAAGGATCACTTCCTGTAACCCTTGACATATCATCAATAGGGTACCAACAACAGCAAGTTGAAGTAAATAGTTTATCAGCGACTGTTGCTGTAAGCCTTGAAACCGCCAGCACGCTGGGACAAGCAGTTGTAATTTCTGCCACCCGCACACCATCAAGAATACTAGAATCGCCCGTAACCATTGAGAGGATCGGCGCCACAGAGATCAGGAATTCGCCTCAGCCTTCTTACTACGATATTATCTCAAAACTAAAGGGTGTAGATGTGGTAAATGCCTCTTTAACTTTTACTTCGCCAACAACAAGAGGCTTTAATGGAAGCGGCAACCTGCGGCTTAATCAAATCGTAGATGGAATGGACAACCAGGCCCCGGGACTAAACTTTTCTGTCGGAAGTATCGTTGGTTTAATCGGTCTTGATGTGGCCAGCGTTGAACTTTTGCCAGGTGCTTCTTCTGCATTGTATGGCCCTGGTGGCATGAATGGCGCGATCGTTATAAGCAGTAAAGATCCCTTTCGCTACCAGGGGCTTTCTTTAGAAGCCAAAACGGGTGTTATGAATATTGATAATAAAGACCGTAGCGCCTCTCCCTATTACAACTGGCAACTTCGATGGGCAAAAAAAGTAAGCGATAAATTCGCCTTTAAAGTAGGTGGTGAATATTTGGAAGCAACAGATTGGGTGGCTAATGATTACCGGGACTATAACAGGTTAGGAACAACAGGTGGTTTAAAAAATGGAACAAGATCTACTGATCCTAATTATGATGGCGTAAATGTGTATGGCGATGAAACCACCGCAGATATTCGAAGCAATGTTTTTAATCCTTTGGCACAAGCAGCTCCTTTTTATGCTCCTTACGTTAATTCATTTCCTGCCTCCATGCCTGTTTCAAGAACGGGTTATAATGAAAAAGATATTGTAGATCCTAAAACATTTAACCTGAAAGTTTTTGGAGAAGCCAGTTATAAGATCACTGATAACACCTCCTTAAATGCCGAAGGATATTGGGGAACGGGAAACACGGTCTATACCGGAAGTGATCGCTATTCTTTATTAAATCTAAAAATAGGGCAATACAAAATTGAACTGGTTAACAATAACTGGTTTTTGAGAGCCTACACTACCCAGGAAAATGCCGGCAACTCTTATAATGCTACTGTAACTACCAGGCTTGTAAACGAAGCCTGGAAACCAAGCGGAGGTGCAACTGGTTGGTACGCTCAATATGCAATGGCTTTTTTGAACGCAAAATTAACCGGAGAAACTGATATTGCTGCTCACCAGTATGCCCGCGGTGTAGCTGATATCGGAAGGCCTGCAGCTGGTTCAGCAGAATTTAAAAAACTTTTCGATAAGGTAAGAAGCATTCCTATTTCGCAGGGAGGTGGCTTATTTGTAGATAAAACAAATCTCTATAACGTAGAAGGTCAATATGATCTTTCTGCAAAAACTTCAAAAGTGGCAGATGTACTGGTAGGAGCCAATTATAAAAGATATGTTTTAAATTCTGAAGGAACTTTATTTGCTGACTCTACAGGAAAAATTCCGATCAATGAAGTAGGCGCTTATGTTCAAATTACCAAGAGGATTTTGAAGGACCGGCTTAAATTAATAGCTTCAGGACGTTATGATAAAAATGAGAATTTCGCAGGAAGATTTACACCGCGTTTTTCTGCTGTTATCAAAGTAGCGGAAGACAATAATATCAGGTTATCTTACCAGCAGGCATATCGTTTTGGTTCTACCCAACAACAATGGATCAACCTAAGAGTTGGAGGAGGAACCGCACTTATTGGCGGTTTACAAACTTTCAAAGACCACTACAATTTTACTTCAAATCCGGTGTATGCAATTGACAATAATCTATTTGCCGGCAATCCACAAGTAGCCAATTTGGGGAAATTTAAAGCAGAAACTGTTAACTCTTTTGAAGCTGGATACAAAGGTCTGTTGGTTGAAAAGAAGCTGCTGGTTGACTTGTATGGATACTATGGAGTGTATCATAATTTCATTTCACGAACCTTAGTTGCCCAATCAGTAAATGGCGATAAAAGTGTGTTTACTGATACGGCAAAGGTACGCGCCAATCTAAATAATCCTGCTCTGGTTACAACCTATTCTGTTCCTACCAACGTAAAAAGCAATGTAAATACGTATGGATTTGGTTTAGGGTTAACTTATTCACTTCCACACAATTTTTTAATTGATGCAAATGTTTCATCCGATCATCTGGATAAGGTTCCGGCAGGATTTATTGCAGGATTTAATACACCAAAATTAAGAGCAGGTGGTTCTTTCGGCAACACAGGATTTGGCAAACAAAACCGGTTTGGATTTAATATAGGTTATCGCTGGCAAGATAAGATAAATTATGAAGGTGATTTTGCCAATGGCGTCGTTCCGGCGTTTCAAACGGTTGATGCGCAAGTGAGTTACAAGTTTTTCGATCCGAAAATTTTACTCAAAGTAGGTGGTACTAATATATTGAACCAATATTACATCAATGGTTTTGGTAACCCCGCCATGGGCGGTTTATATTACGTAAGCATTGGTTACAATGTATTCTAATATCCAATTATTGCTAACTTTTTAATTAAGAACATGAAAAATATTATTATAAACAGCAAAGCTTTTCAAATATTGATCGCGGTTATCAGTGTAACTGTCTTTAGCACTTCGTGTAATAAACCTCTTCCTAAAGCTACTGCCATAGATTACCCACCTGTAAACAACAACACTACTTCTATTGGGGAATTAATTAGTTCCGATACCAGTTATAGCTTTTTTGCGGCAGCGGCAACTAAAACCGGTCAACTTGCTCAATTAAATGCGGACAGCACTGAATACACCGTTTTCTTACCTACCAATAATGCATTCCGTGCTTCGGGAATTCCATCAATTGAAGTTGTGAATGCATTGCCAGTGCAGATGCTTGGAGGAATCGTTGGTTATGCCATCATTCCCGGAAGGCAATTTTTAAGTACTACTGTTAGTTCCTCTTTTCCAAATGAACAATTACCCACTACCATTACTATTGGACAATTACCCGGAACTCCACTGCCTTTTAAGCTTACAACATTTCCATCGGTTTCATCCGGTGGCTTTTATGATAATAATATCCCGGTAACAAAACCGGATATTAAATTGAAAAACGGAGTAATTCATGAAGTGGCGGCAATAGTTGCTCCCCCGTCTCAAACATTAAAAGATGCCATTTATAGCAACCCTGATCTCACTTATTTTAAAGCAGCAATTGCCAGAGCAGACAGTGGCCAGGTTGGTTTAAACAGAATCGATTCTTTGCTTGGATATGCTGCTACCAATATGACGGTTCTTGCGCCTAATAACGCTGCATTTCAAACGTTGATCTTTGGCTTTGCTTATTCGTATCTTTTACAGCAAGGCTATGACCAGGCGTCCGCCGCTCTGCTTGCTAATACACTAGCTTCCGGGCCTGTTGTATTTAGCAACCCGGTTCTTTACAGCGCGTTGCCGGCAGCAACTGTTAGAGGAATTATTGTATATCACTTTTTGGCAAGCCCCAATCCGTATTCCGGTGCTTATGAACCAAACATAAGGGTATTTTCAAATAATTTTTCTTCTGCTCCTACCTTCTATAAAACTTTGGTCAATTCTGTGTATTCAACTCATCCGGGCATACTTGCACAAGCGACTTTTACCGGCCCATTTGTAAGTTCTTTAAAGTTTACGGGACTGGGAACATTTCCGCCGGGAGGTGCACCGTTTTCGGGTGCTCCTGCATCTGCGGTCAGCATGGATAAACATGCTGTAAATGGTGTTTTTTATGTAATTGATAAAGTATTGCTACCTCAATAAAATAAATGCATTGTATTAATGGCCAGTATGCTATTCTATTTTAGGTATAACTTTTGAGGAACTTGGTTGTTATATATTAGAAATTTGTTGAAAAGATTTAAGGTTTCAGCTTTGAACTTTTTCATTGATTTGTTCACTTTTAAAGACAATCAATATGGATGAAGAAAAAACACCTGAAGAAAGAGAAACTGTGAAGGAAATCAGGAAACCCGTAAAAAGGCCAAGATGGTTAATACCTCTAATTACAATCGTTATTGTAGTTTTTATTCTCTGGTATTTTTCAAGGAGTTGTGGAGAAACAAAACCTAATGTTTCCACATTGCCTGATACGACAACCCAGGTTCATAATGGTGATACCAGTAAAGTAATAGTGACTGAAAGACCCGATTCTGTAATGAATCAATAAGAAGATTTGTGCTTACACATTAAAACGGAAATGCATTACATCACCGTCCTGTACTACATATTCTTTTCCTTCAATCCTTAACTTTCCATTTTCGCGTGCAGCGGCTTCTGATTTGTAGTGAACAAAATCTTCATAAGAAATCACTTCTGCCTTAATAAATCCTTTTTCAAAATCAGTATGGATAACACTGGCGGCCTGCGGCGCTTTCCAGCCTTTATGAATTGTCCAGGCTCTTACTTCCTGCACGCCAGCTGTGAAATAGGTCGAAAGATTTAAAAGGGCGTAGGTAGAATGAATCAACCGATCTAATGCAGGCTCTTCCATTTTATATTCATCCATAAACATTTGTTTGTCTTCCGGATTTTCAAATTCAGCAATCTGTGCTTCAATAGCATTGGTCATGATGATAACCTGCGCGCCTTCTTCTTTAGCAACTGCTACTAAAAGATCAGAATATTTGTTGCCGGTATGCATAGATTCCTCATCTACATTGGCCACATATAAAACCGGTTTATCAGTAAGAAAAAAGTTATCAGCCACCGCGGCCCTTTCTTCTTTCGACAAACTAAGTGAAAGAATATTTTTCCCTTTTTCGAGGTGTTCTTTACACTTTTTCAAAATTTCAAATTCCACTTTGGCTTTGGCATCTCCGGTTTTTGCCATTTTCTCAGCACGGGCTAATTTTCTTTCAACACCGTCAAGGTCCTTCAATTGTAATTCTGTCTCAATAATTTCTTTATCGCTGATTGGGTTAATCGGGCCCTCCTCTCTCAAAACATTTCCATCTTCAAAACAACGTATCACATGGATGATCGCATCTACTTCACGAATGTTTGCCAAAAATTTATTCCCCAACCCTTCGCCCTTGCTTGCGCCTTTTACAAGGCCAGCAATATCAACAATCTCAATTTGTGTAGGTACAACTCTTTCAGGAATTACCAGTTCTGCAAGCACATCCAATCTTTTATCAGGAACATTAACGAGGCCAACGTTTGGTTCAATTGTGCAAAAACGGTAATTGCTCGCCTGTGCCTTTGCACTGTTGCTCACCGCATTAAATAAAGTTGATTTTCCTACATTTGGTAATCCTACAATTCCTGCTTGTAATGCCATTTCTTCTTTTAATTTTTACTGCATTGCAGTCTTTTCACGTTCAGATTTATTGTTTCTTTCAATCAAAAAAATTAATTGGGGGCGCAAAGATAACATGAAAATAGTAACCCTAAATGGGAAATAATCGCCCTGATTTAACAGGTAAAAAAAAAGCTGCACAATCGCAGCCTTTTTTATAAATTAATTTCAGTTCAATCATTCTATTGTTCGCTCCTTTGTAATCACAACTTCTCTGTCTTTTGAACCTCCGCTAACTAACGCAATAATGATCACGAGGACGATAATACCCCCCACGATCCACATCCATGGTTGAATAGTGGTGGAAGAAGAAGTAGTGGTAGTAGTAGATGTGCTACTTGAAACTGCACTGTCCTGGGCAAACGTTATTCCATTTATGAATAACAATACAGCCATTGCCATAAATGACCGGTAAAAACTTTTAATCTTTTTCATAACATTGTTTTTTTAGATAAAAAAAATAAATAATCAATTAACATGCCATTACGAATTTTAATAGCACGTTTCTGTTTCATTCTTAAACAATTATTCTGAAAAAGGTAGATTTAAATAAAAAATTAAAGAATTTGTTGGTTTACTATTCCCATAACTCTGACCAGTATTTAATTCATAAGAAAACAAGAAATCGCAAAAAAAGTTTGTTTACTGGCCCATAGCCGGTGGCATATCGCCTTGTTCACCCTGGTTCATATTTTTTCTTTTGAATAGGGAAACATCCATTTTACCAAAGCGCCAGCTAACATTCAACCTTACTTGTTGCGGATCTCTTTGCCTCCTGATATCCTGAATAGAATAAATGTCTTTTGAAGAAGTAGATTCTGAGTGTACTTTGGTAACTCTTGTATTGAAGATATCGTTCATACTCAATGAAACCGAAAGCGATTTATCCTTCAGGAAATCTTTTTTTACAGCCGCGTCAAAACCATATACCGGCAACGCATATCCATTTGCTGTCGCCAGGTTTCCTCCACCCCAATGGCTTCCGCCGCCACCGCCTCTGCCAGGAGGCAAAATAGTTTTACTGGTATAATCCCCATTAATTTGAATAGTAATATTAGCAGGCAACATAAAGGTGCTGTTTATTTTTCCAAACCAGCTCAACTTCTGGTTGGTAACATTGCTGCTCGAAAGATTACTTCCGTTGATTTTAGAATTATAAAGATTGATATTCTCCGTCAACGTCCACCAGGATGCAATTTTATTCATCGAAGTTATTTCCAAACCATACGCTTCAGAACTATTGGCATTTACATAAGAAGAAATGAAAACAGAATCATTATAAGCAGGATTAGGATTTTGATCCCAATATTGGTAACGCGAAATAAGATTGTCACTTCTTCTGTAATAAGCAGTAGCAATAATATTATTACCGTTTCTAAGATTCAAATTGTAAGATAATTCTAACAGATTAGTAAACTCCGGCACCAGCGAAGCATTACCCACACTAATGTTAAGCGGATCAGTAAAATCATAATATGGAATTAACTGCCAGAAATTAGGCCGGTTTATTTTTCTTGAATAATTCAGTTGAATATCCTGTTTTTCATTTATTTTCTGTGTCAAAAACACACTAGGAAAAAAACTTAACGGATAGGAATTACTGAATGACTTGTTGGAATCAATGAGTGCACCGGAATATTTTGAACTTTCTACCCGGCCACCCAACTGGTAGGTAAAATTATTGATCTTTTGAGAAAATGTTACATAACCGGCATACACATTATCAGTGTATTTATATTTACTGTTCAAGCCTTTTACAGATACATATTTTCCGGTTGATTGATCCATAATAAAGTTATTATTCTCACTGTTGGAACTCCTGATAGCCGCTCTCAAACCTGCTTCCACTTTTATTTTATCAGAAACAGGATTCGAATAATCGGTTTGAATAGTAATATTATCATGTGTACCATTGCCTGAAGTTTTTTGCTGATAAAGAGGAGCAGCCTGTGAATTATCAGCCTTATAATATTGGGTAGCTACATTTTGCTCGTTGCTATTTTTACTGTAATCATAATTAGCATCTGCAGTGATGTATTTATTAGGTTTAGCAAAATTATGTTTGAAACTTATTTTACCATTATAATTGTCCCAGGTAAAGTTGCTGTTGCTATTGCTGGTCCCGAAGGAATGTGTTGTAGTACCGTTGTAAAGCGTATCGCGCGTAATATTCATCAACTCATCTCCGCCAAATTTTCCTTGCCTGATGCCACCAGAGATAGTCAAGGTATTCCTGTTATCCATAAAATAATCGAAGCCTAAATTTCCTCCTGCCATACGGCCGTTTCGTAAGGGTCTGCTAGTTTGATTAAGCACAGAAGTAAGCCCGTTCACATAATCTGTTCTGTAAGTTTCATCATTGCTTTTCCCTTTGAAGTGAAAGTAATTGCCGCTGGCAAAGAAATTAATTTTCCCCTGGCGTATATTTATATTTCCACCTGCATTACTTCCGCCTCTTGTATCTACTCCTGCTCTCAGATTACCATTGTATCCGGGTTTTTTATTTTTCTTCATTACGATATTTAAAATCCCTGCTCCACCGCCTGAGGCATCAAATTTTGCTGAAGGATTGGTAATGATTTCTATGCTTTCGATTTCATCTGCCGGAATTTCGTCCAGCGTCAAAGTAGTAGGCCTTCCATCTACAAAAATTTGCGGACTTGCATTTCTAAGTGTTACATTTCCATCAATATCCACGTTAACAGAAGGGACGTTCCTCATTACATCCACCGCGGTTCCACCCACGCTGGTAAGGCTTTTATCTACATTGAATACTTTACGGTCGATACTCATCTGCATCAATGATTTATTTGCCGTCACCACCACATTAGCCAATTGTTTTTCCTGCGGAAGTAATTTTATATTTCCCAGGTCTTTATCGATGGCATTAAGCATCTGGCTTCTGTCGCCATTCATTTTTAAATTGAAAGAAACCTGGTCAGTAAAAGTAGCATGGCCCACATAACTTATTACCAGGGAGTAATTTCCAAAAACGGGCAATTTGTCAATACTAAATTCACCTTTTTTATCAGTAAGCATAGCCGCAACAATTATGCTTTTGCGTTGCTTTGTAACGGTATCTATTTTCATCCGGGTAAGCTGAACAGAGGCAGCCTCAATTGGTTTATCGGTGTTACCATCGACCACTTTTCCGTAAAAGTGACCCATATCCATATTTTTTGCTCCTGCATTGCCACGGTTTCCGCCCTGCGGATACTGCGCCATTACTGCCATTGAAGTTATCAGAATTAATATAGTGAAGTAAAATTTATTCATTTTCATAATGCCACAGTTTTAATTTTTTGAATTCAGGAGGCAAATTTCTCATGATATTATTAAAACAAAATTTTAAATATGTATGAATGGTATTATAAAAAGAGCGGACGGTTAACGTTTCTAAACATAGTTTCTTAATGCAAAGCACTTAGGAGACTCCCGGATTTCTTTTAAAAAACTTAAAAATTACAATTCGAAAAATTCATATTTTTTGGATAGAATTTTTAATTAATTTTGCTGTCCCAAAAATGGTGGTTGTAGCTCAGTTGGTTAGAGCATCAGATTGTGATTCTGAGGGTCGTGGGTTCGAGCCCCATCATCCACCCAAAAATTCCCGCCGGAAAGCGGGTTTTTTTCTTTTATCTTTTTACAATAATTATTTTGCAAAACCGTCTATACTTTTACAAAAACCTTTGTTAATTCAAATAGGTAATTTTAAAGAGCGAATTCAATCTTTCTTACTTTTACGTATGAACCCAATAATCAGTTTTATTATGAGCAAAAAATTTATTCCCATACTTATTATTCTAATCTTAGGTGGTTTATTTATAGGGTATGGGGTGATGGGAAGGAGTGAAAATTCTAAAGACCCAAAAACAAAATATGAGAAGATACTTCAAAACGTGGGTATTGTTTTAGAACAAGGGCATTACAATCCCAAAAAAATTGACGATAAGTTTTCGCAGGAAGTTTTGAAAAAATATGAAAACGACCTTGATCCGGATAAATACATCTTTTTACAAAAAGATATTGATGCATTTAAAAAATATCAAAACAGGATCGATGATGAAATTCATGGCGCTCCGCTTCAATCTTTTTATGCGATTAGTGATACTTATTTAAAAAGAATAGATGAAGTAGCTGCTTCCTACAAAAATATTTTAAAGCAATCATTCGATTTCACCAAAGATGAATTTCTGCAAACAGATGGCGATAAAAGAAATTATCCGAATTCTATTGAGGAAAGAAATGACTATGGCAGAAAACGCTTGAAATACCTGGTTCTCGGAAGATATGTAGATCTGCAACAAGAAAGAGATTCCAGTAAGAATAAAGATTCGGCCTACAAACCTGATTCTACACTGCAACGCGAAGCTATTGGAATTGTAGCAAAACAAATGACCCGTTATTTCGAAACTTTGAAAAATCATAATTCAACCGATGATCTTTTCAGTGATTTTGTAAATGCCATCACTACAAGCATGGATCCGCACACAAGTTATTTTGCACCGGTTGATAAAAGAAGCTTTGATGAAATGCTGAGTGGAACTTTTTATGGTATAGGTGCCCAATTGCAGGAAAAAGATGGTAAAATAACTATCGCCAGTCTTATTACAGGAATGCCTGCATGGAAAACCAGCGAAATTACCCCTGGTGACGAAATACTAAAAGTAGGTGAAGGAGACGCAGCTCCCGTTGATGTAACCGGTTACGCGGTAACAGACGCAGTTAAATTAATTCGTGGCGAAAAGAGGGGCTCTATCGTAAAACTTACCCTGAAAAAAGCAGATGGTTCAATTAAAGTGGTTCCTATTACAAGAGATAAAATATCATTAGACGACACTTTTGCAAGAAGTGCTGTAATTAATAATAATGGCCACAAAATCGGGTACATTTACCTGCCTGAGTTCTACGCCAACTTTGAAGATCCTTCCGGACGACGCTCAGCTACTGATGTTGCCAAAGAAGTTGAAAAATTAAAAGCTGCCAACGTGGAAGGAATTGTAATGGACCTGAGAGGAAATGGAGGTGGATCTTTACAGGATGTTGTGGATATGGTTGGTTTATTTATTAAAGGCGGTCCTGTAGTACAAGTAAAAGGCCGTGATGGCGCACCAAGTGTTTTGACTGATAGGGACAAAGAAGTGTTATATACCGGCCCGCTTGCGGTAATGGTTGATGAATTAAGCGCTTCAGCTTCTGAAATTTTTGCTGCAGCCATCCAGGATTATCACAGGGGAATTATAATAGGAAGTTCAACTTATGGAAAGGGAACCGTTCAAAGAAGTGTTTCTCTTGATCCTCAATCAGAAAATCCATTTTTCAATCATCCATCTGAAGGACTGGGGGATGTGAAACTCACATTTAGAAAATTCTACAGGATCGATGGCGGCGCTACACAGTTAAAAGGCGTTACTCCTGATATCCTCATCCCTGACAGGTTAGAAAATGCAAAACTGCGTGAAAAAGACAACCCAGATGCATTAGCTTGGGATCAGATTCCTAAAGCGACATACACAACCTGGAACCCCGGATACAGTTATACTGATGCTATTGCAAGTATTAATGCTGATGTAACTAAAAATATAGATTTTAAAGAAATACAAAAACAGGTATCTCTGCTTGATAAATACAGAGATGAAGAAACTCCTTTAAATATTGTGAAATACAAGCAGATGCAGAAAAATATTCAAGAGGCGGCTAAAAAACTGGATGAATATTCAAAATCACCAATGCATTTGCACACTAGCACGCTGCTTCCTGACTCATTGGCCATGCAAGGAGATACAGCGAAAATCACCAAACAGGAACAATTTATCAAAACCATAAGTAACGACCTTTATGTGGATGAAACGGTAAAAGCGTTGGATAAAGTAATCGGCGAAAAACAGGTTGCAGAAGCAGGAAATAAATAAAACCCAACAACAAATAAAAAAAACTGGTGGAAACACCGGTTTTTTTATTTTAAACTTTCTTTAAATTAGCCTTTACCTGGGTAAAATAAAAATCTGGCTTATTTATTTGTTTACTGTCTTTACACCTTTTATTTTTTATTAGAAGCGCCAACCTTTCTTTATTCTATTTTTCACGAAAATTTATTTTGTTTTCCATTATCTTTGCGACCTAAAATTTTAAAATCTTGGCTACAAAGTTTTCTAAAGAAACTTATTTATACTGGTACGAGTTAATGCTCTTACTTCGCCGCTTTGAAGAAAAAGCCGGCCAAATGTATGGAATGCAGAAAATCCGTGGTTTTTGTCACTTATATATCGGGCAGGAAGCAATTGCTGCCGGTTGTATGACTGCTACAACTCCGGATGATATATTTATTACTGCTTATCGGGATCATGGCCTCGCTATTGCAAAAGGAGTTCCTGCAAAAGCCTGTATGGCTGAATTGTATGCAAAAGCAACCGGCTGCAGTAAAGGAAAAGGTGGAAGTATGCACTTTTTTGGTGTTGATCACAAATTTTTTGGAGGGCATGGGATTGTGGGTGCACAAATAGGAACGGGCGCCGGACTTGCCTTTGCAGAAAAATATAAGGATACGGAAAATGTGGTGCTTTGTTTTTTTGGCGATGGCGCTGCAAGACAGGGAATTTTGCATGAAACCTTCAACCTGGCAATGCTTTGGAAACTCCCGGTAGTTTTTATTTGCGAAAATAATAACTATGCAATGGGAACTTCTGTGGCCCGTACATCAAATGTTTTAGATATTTATAAACTGGCAGACGCATATGAAATGCCCGGCGACCAGGTGGATGGAATGGTTCCGGAGATTGTTCATGATGCCGTAGCAAGAGCTGTAAGAAGAGCTCGTGAAAAAGGAGGGCCAACTTTACTGGAAATAAAAACTTATCGGTACAAAGGCCATAGCATGAGTGATCCCGCGAAATACCGTAGCAAAGAGGAAATGGAAGAATATAAATTGCAGGATCCAGTGGAAACTACAATGAATAAATTACAAAAAAACTTTGGTGTAACTGATGAAGAGATTGAACAAATAAATGATAGAGTTAAAAATGAAGTGGCAGAAGCCGTTCAATTCGCTGAAGAAAGTCCATACCCTGACGATGATGAAATATTAAAAGACGTTTATGCTGAAGATGATTATCCTTTCATTACCGATTAACCCACTTTTCAAAAGAAAATAAAAAAATAGTAAATGGCTGCAAAAAAAGCACACAAGAAAGATGTGGATGTGGTAGAAAAAGCCCGTAGTTTTTGGGCGGAGTATAACAAACCTATTTCTTATATAGGTTCTGCTATTGTCATTTTATTTGTAGGTTGGATGATCTATAAATATATGTTTCAAGTACCCAAACAGGAAAAGGCGGATAAAGTGGTATTCGTTACTCAACAATATTTTTCTGACTTTACCACTGCTACTGATTCTGCAAAAATTTTATTGGCTACCAGGGTGTTAAATGGAGATGGCAGAAATCCCGGAGCATTAAGAATTATTAATGAATATTCTGGTACAACTGCGGCTAATTTATGTGAGTATTACGCAGGAACGTGCTATCTGCAATTAGGCCAGTATGACAAATCTATCAGGTATCTGAAAGATTTTAATGCTAATGGCGCAGACCAAATACAAAGCCGGGCTCTTGGAATGATGGGAGATGCCAGCGCTGAATTAAATAAAAATGATGACGCTTTAGATTATTATCAAAAAGCAGCTAACGTAAATGAAAAGGATACGTACACATCTTCTGAATTTCTTTTCAGGGCAGCATTATTTGCCCAATCTATTGGTAAGCAAAAGGAAGCGATAGATCTATTTAAAAAAATAAAAACTGAATATCCCCTTACTGAAAAAGCAGCTGACGTAGACAAATATCTTGCAAGACTGGGGCAATTTTCAGAATAAATTTTATGCAAATACAATGGCAATAGTCAACCAAAATCTTTATGATATTGATACAGGCATTCTCCCGAAGGATGCCTGTATCGTTATTGTGCATACTCAATGGAACCCGGAAATAGTAACTAAATTATTGGAAGGATGCAAAAAAGTTCTCGACCAGTACGAAATGCAGAATTATAAAGTGATTGCCGTTCCGGGAGCTTTTGAAATTCCATTTACTATTAAAAATTTCTGGGAAACGTATCAGAATAAATTTGAAAAACCTCAGGCATTTATTGCACTTGGTTGCGTATTAAAAGGTGGAACACCTCATTTCGATTATGTTTGCAAAGCAATTACTGATGGCGTATTACAATTAAATTTTACATTGCCGGTTCCAACAATTTTTGGCGTGCTTACCGTTGATAACCAGCAGCAAGCAGATGAACGAACAGGCGGTATACATGGAAATAAAGGCGAAGAAGCGGCCTTAACCGCTTTAAAAATGATTACCTTAAAATATTCAAAATAGAATAGGTTTTTTCCTAAAAAACTTTATATTTTTCTTTGATGAAAGTTCAATTATTTATACCATGTTTTGTTGACCAGTTGTATCCCCAAACTGCTTTCAACATGGTGAAAGTACTTGAAAAAGCCTGTTGTGAGGTTGAGTATAATACCAATCAAACCTGTTGCGGGCAACCCGCTTTTAATGCAGGTTTTTGGGATGAGGCAAAAAGTGTTGCTTCAAAATTTATAAAAGATTTTGACACTACTGATTATATAGTTGCTCCCTCTGCTTCCTGCGTTGGTTTTGTAAGAAATTACTATACCCAATTATTTGAAAATTCTTCGAAACATAACTTAGTTAAAAATCTCACAGGAAGGCTATTTGAATTTAGCGAATTTCTTACAAAGATCTTGAAGATTGACAATTATGGAGCTCAATTAAATGTAAAAGCAACTTATCATGATAGCTGTGCAGCGCTGCGCGAATGTAAAATAAAAGAAGGCCCAAGGATGTTATTGCAAAAAGTAAAAGGCCTTGAATTAGTTGAAATGAATGAAACAGGAACATGCTGTGGCTTTGGAGGAACCTTTGCTGTTAAATTTGAAGATATTTCCAATGCAATGTCCGATCAAAAGATAGGGCATGCGTTAAATACAGGCGCCACTCATATTATCTCTACTGATCTTAGTTGCCTGATGCATTTGCAGGGAATTATTTCAAAAAAGGCAATTCCCTTAACCACAATGCATATTGCTGATGTATTGGCAAGTGGTTGGGAAGATTAGTTCGAACTTAATTTTCCATTATTTATTTTTTCTATAAAATTAAATAGGAGTCAAATTCACTTTTATTTTCCAAAAAACATACGCAAAAATTAGTATAGTCTGCAATTATGGATTATTTTTACGGACAAGAAATTTTAATAAATTCCTTGTCCGCTGATCTTACTGAAAAAATGAACCAAAAATTGTAATTAAGCATTCAGGTAGCAGACAAATTCAAAATTTCCTGGCTATAAATTTATCCAAAATGTTTTAATTACAGTCTACCCTAATCCACCTTCCTGTATTGTAACTTCAATCTTTGGCCTATATGAATGCTGATTCTATGGATAGAAATTTTCACCCTCATATTTTTTTGCGAAATCTCTTTATTTCTGCATCTTTCCTTTTTCTTTATATAAATGCATTTGCCCAGACTGATGTTTTAATGAATCATAATGATTTGCGCAGAACAGGTTGGAACAACAAGGAAACCATTTTAGCAACTGATAATGTAAGCAGTGGAAATTTTGGAGAAATTTTTTCCAGGGATGTTGACGATCAGATTTATGCCCAACCTCTTGTTCTCAGTAATGTTTCAATTGGAGGTGGCACACATAATATTGTAATAGTAGCAACGGTAAACAACTCACTTTACGCTTTTGATGCAGATGATGCCAGTGCATCATCACCTTATTGGCACGTTAATCTTACCTATGATTCGGCCAACTACCGGCCAGTAAGAAATACAGATATGACTGGTGCCTGTACATTTTTCCCTAACGGCTATCAGGATTATACGGGAAAGTTCGGTATCGTTGGCACACCCGCCGTTGATTCTGCAACCCAAGTATTATATGTAGTATCAAGAAGCAGATCAAAAACTGGTTCCACCTTTGTACAATATTTACACGCTATTGATGTAAGAACTGGACTGGATAAATTGAGCCCTGCACTTATTACGGCAACTTATCCCGGAACAGGGTATGGTAGTAGTGGAGGTACAATAACTTTTAACCCTCAAAAACAAAATCAACGTCCGGGATTATTGTTAAATAACGGAATTATTTATATCTGTTGGTCATCTCATTGCGATTGGGGGCCCTACCAGGGATGGGTAATGGGTTATGATACCACACTACATCAGAAATATGTTTACAATGCTGCTCCCAATGCTGGAGCAGATAGCGTGAATCCACAGGGAGGCCAGGCAGGAATTTGGATGAGTGGCTTACCACCAAGTGTTGACGACAGCGGTAATTTATACATTACCACTGGTAATGGATTAGTTGGCCAAAATGGAAATACAAATGACACTGTTAACAGGGGTAATAGCCTTATTAAATTATCTCCATCTTTAAAGGTATTAGATTTTTTTACCCCAATGAATTACCAATATCTTAATGAAAACGATGCAGACTATGGTTCTGATGGCGCATTATTAATTCCCAATACCCATTTATCTGTATCAGGTAGTAAGGAAGGCAAACTGTATTTAATTGACAACAATAACATGGGCCGCACCACCATAGATAATTCTAATGTAGTACAAACGTTACAGTTAGCAAGCACAGATAACCCGGATGAAAAAAATGTACATGGCACACCTGTTTATTATAAAGATGAATATGGAAATGAATACATCTATGGTTGGGCTGAGGAATCTTTATTACATCAATATCCTTTTGACAGAACAAGTATGAAATTCGATACGCTTAATCAAAAGAAGGGATATACTACACTCCCTGCAGGAATGCCAGGAGGAATGCTTGCTATATCTTCAAATGGCTCGGAACATGGTACCGGAATTTTATGGGCATCTCATCCCATTAACGGTGATGCAGAACATGCAACTGTTCCGGGCGTTTTGCAGGCCTTTGATGCTACAGATATAACACACGAACTCTGGAACAGTAACTGGAATAGTAAGCGCGATTCGATAGGAAGGTTTGCCAAATTTGTTGCTCCTACTATTGCAAACGGTAAACTTTACATGGCTACCTTTTCGAATAAATTAAATGTGTATGGGTTAAATCCTCCACCTGCTTCTCCATGTACAAGTAATTTGCCTCCAACTTGGGAAAGTGCGGATATCGGGTATGTAGCGTTTCCGGGAGATGTATGTGTAAGTAACGGCGTTTATACAGTTACAGCTTCAGGAGCAGATATTTGGGGAATTAAAGACGCATTCCATTTTGTTTTTCAAAAAGTGATTACCAATGAAACGGAATTGACGATCAAAGTAGAATCCTTTAAGAATAACACTTTCGATTCCAAATGTGGCGTAATGTTCCGCCAGAATTTAGATCCGGGTTCACCTAATGTGTTTTTATCTATTACTCCCCAGGGTGCCATTTATTCACATGAAAGAATTATCCAAAATGACACTTCTAAAAGTTTAGCGCCTTCAATTAGTCAACCCGCACCTTATTGGCTGCGTATTTATAATAAAGGGAATAAATATATTAGTTCTTATTCAGCTAATGGCATCGATTGGACTATAATGGATAGTGCAACACGAGCTATGGGCCCGAACGCCTATGTTGGCATCGCATTTACCAGAAATAGTAATAGTTCTACAGATACAGCAATTATTGATAATGTTGCTCTCCAAATAAGCGGCGCTCTTGATGTAAACCTTATAAATTTTAATGGGAAAAATCAGGATAATAAAAATACCTTATTAAGCTGGGCAACAACCGGTGAAATCAATAATGATCATTTTGAAGTACAAAGAAGTATTTCAAACACAGATTTTAAAACAATTGGTACTGTAAAAGGTAATGGCACTACCACACAAATGCATAATTATACATTTACTGATTTTGTGCCTCAGGAAGGTGGGAACTTTTACAGGCTGAAGCAGGTGGATGTAAATGGAAATGTTACCTATTCATCCATTGTGCTTGTGAGATTTAACTTCACAAATATTTCAATTTACCCCAACCCTGCGCATGACAAAATTTATATTCAGAACAATGAGAACTTTAGTAAAAAGAAAAATGTAAATGTTCAGTTAATGGATTACACAGGTAAGGTACTTTACAGGCAGGAATTTAAAACCAACGGCGTCAATATCATCACCTTCAATATCCCTGCAAGAGTAATTAACGGGATGTACATTTTGCTGGTAACTAATGCTGATGGCGATAAACAGGGAGAAAAGATTTTTATAAATAGGTAAGTTACAAGTTAGTTGGATCCTGGTTAAAAATCGAGCACATTATTTTAAAAAGTTCGGGATGATTTTCTTTAAATAATTCAGGCTGGTTAAAAAAATATTCAGAAGCAACGGCAAAAAATTCAGCCTTGTTTGAAGCGCCATAACTATTGATATCAGAGTTCTGTTGCAGAATCATTTCAATATTTTTGTTCATCAATTGTATCCATCTTGAATTGCTTTGCCGATTCAGCAACGCTTCGGGTAATCCATCTACTTCGCCATCTTCCTTATCCAGTAAATGAACAAATTCATGAATTCCTGTATTTGCAGTTGAGGCTTTATCAGCAAACCCATAGTGTAAAGCGGGTTTTGATAAAATCATTACTCTTTGCATAGGCCCATTACCTATCATACCCAAAGTATTTTTTTCATATCCCGAAGCAAGAAATTCATCCCTGTTAAATGAAGCAGGATAAAGCAGAACATTCCTGAGATTGTAATAATTCCATTTATCAAAACCAAATACTGGTATCGCAGCACTGGAGGCAACAAGCAATTTATCAAGATCTTCTACTTTTGTATCGATACCGTCAATACGCACATAGCTTAAAAAAGTTTTTATCTTTTCTTCAAATCTCAATTTGTTTTTTTCATCAAGCCTGTTGTAATAAGAAATATGCTCACTTAATAGCTCACGGTAATTTGGAGGGAGAAAAACTTTTTTTTGCGGTCTTCTATAAAAAATAAAAAACACGATCATTAATATCAATCCAATTAAAACGAGTACAGGAGCCATATAAAGTTTTCTGAAACGAAAATAGTATTAAACTTCTAAAGTCATAAAATGTACATTCCATAATCGAAAAAGGTGAATGTTGTTTAAAATCAATATCCGCGTAATTTGTTTATTTACTGCAAAATTTGTTTAACTTGAAAGACATTATTTGCCAAAAGAATAATTAAAAACCTGTATGAAATATGATGTAGAAAAAAATTTTATCAATGGAAAAATCGTTGATTCTTCTTCCAAAAAATTTCTTGATGTAATTTCTCCTGTGGATGGAAATCACTTGTCAAAAGTTTGCCTTTCCAATTCCAAAGATTTGGACAAAGCGGTTGAAGCCGCTGCAAAAGCTTTTCCATCCTGGAGCAAAACACCCATCAAAGAAAGAGTACAGGTTTTTTATAAGTACAAAACATTGCTTGAAAGAGATATTGATTTACTTGCTGAATTATGCACCGTAGAAAATGGAAAAACATTAAGTGAATCAAGAGCAGAAGTAGAAAAAAGTATTGAATTAACTGAGTTTGCGTGCTCATTGCCACAATTGATTTCAGGAGAATTATTGGAAGTAAGCAGGGGTATTGAATGTAGAATAGAACATGTTCCTTTAGGAATTGTGGCTTCCATTGTTCCGTTCAATTTTCCTAATATGGTTCCCAACTGGACGATTCCAAATGCGATTGCATTAGGAAATTGCATGATCTTTAAACCTTCAGAAAAAGTTCCTTTGAGTGCGGGAAGGCTTGCCTTGCTATTGAAAGAAGCAGGTTTGCCTGATGGCGTTTTAAATATTGTAAACGGAGATTCAGAAATTGTTGAAGCCATTTGCGATCATCCAAAAATTGAAGCGGTTTCTTTTGTAGGCTCTACAAAAATTGCAAAGGTTGTTTATCAAAAAGCTACTCACAATTACAAAAGATGTCTGGCTTTGGGTGGTGCCAAAAATCATCTGATCGTTTTGCCTGATGCCATCCCTTCGATGACAGCGCAAAATGTTGCAGCAAGCATGAGTGGTTGCGCGGGACAGCGATGCATGGCAGCAAGCGCGATGGTTGCTGTTGGCAATGTGGATGAAATTATTAATAAAATTGTTGAAGAAGCAAAGAAAATTGTTCCCGGGAAAAATCTCGGCGCGGTAATTAATAAAGCTTCACAGGAAAGAATAGAAAAATATATAACTGAAGCGGAAGAGCAGGGCGCAAAAATTTTATTAGATGGACGAAAAGCAAAAGTGAAAGGAAAGGAAAATGGAACCTACGTTGGCCC
>JBBQWJ010000015.1:0-24930 GCA_038210685.1 Chitinophagales bacterium
AAAATTCTGGAAAAGGAATTACGGCTTTACGCTAATTGCAATTGGCAATAAAAGGATCTTTGGCAATAGTTTCAAAAAGGAAGGAGGTAGTTAGTTTTCTCAGGATGAGGAAATACAAATCTAATAATAATATTCTATTATCAAAATAAAATTTCAATTTTTTTGTAAGGTTCAAATTGTTATGTGTTTATAAAAAACACGTTAATAATTAAGATCAGTAAAAATCATGGCACATTTTATGAACTTTCTATTATAAATTTATTTATTATGAAATACAATATAATTACACTTTTTTTTATTATAGCTTTTACAAGCTTCGCAGCATCTTCTGCGTTTTCACAGGACACTTCCCAAAATCAAAAACTTTCAGAAGAATATACGTATCCCGTACATTCAAACAAAAAAAAATATAAAATTTCTGCCAATCATCAAATTTACCGTGACACCCGGCTGGGAGGAAGTTCTCCCTATTATAATACTTATCAAAAAAATGATTATGGAGCAGGAGCAATTACAAATGATCCTAATAAAGCCAATGGAGTAGCTAAATATCCTGGCGATAAATTCGATTCAACAAATTTAAAGAGTAAATTATATAGAGATACACGCCTGGGCGGGAGTTCTCCTCACCACAGAACCTATAAAACGAATGATTATGGTGCCGGAGCGATTACTACAAATCCTAATAAAGGCAGCATTTACGCAGGTTCAAAACCTTACATTATTTATTCCAGTCCGGATTCAACTGGTAAATAATTCGTCAAAAAACTTCGTTTACTGCAAATGCATTTCAAAAAGTTTTGGCCAGTCTTTACCCGTAATGAATAGTTTTTTTGAAGTGCTGTCGTAAGCGATTCCATTAAGTACAGCATCACCATTTATTTCTGCTCCTGGGTCATATTGTTGTAGTAAACCGGTAAGATTTAATATTCCCGTTACATATCCTGTAGCTGTATCAATTTTTACAATCTCATTAGTCATCCACCTGTTTGCATAAACATATCCATCGATTAATTCCAGTTCGTTAAGGCTATCAACCTCTCCATTATTATCAGCAACTGTAAGAATTTTATTGACTTTCATCTCTTTTTTCTTATCATCCGGTTGTACAAAAAATAAATGCGATGAGCCATCACTAATGATAATGTTTTTATTGTCATGAGTAGCTCCCCACCCTTCGCGTCCCCAGGTTAATGTATCTGATGGATGACTAAAATCATCAAGATTGTAAACAAAAACTTTATTGCTTTTCCATGTAAGCTGATAAATTTTATTTTTAAAAATGGTAATCCCTTCGCCGAAAATAGAATTATCAGGGATTAAATGATTTTTTTCAACCTTGCCTGTTTTTATATCCACAATACGCAGATTTGATCGGTGGTATTCTCCGGTGCCTTCATAAAATTTACCATTATAATATTCCAATCCTTGTGTAAATGCGTAAGAATCATGAGGATATACTGCATCTACTTTAAACATAATGGAAGAAGGAGGTGGTATATTATTTACTTTTTGAACAGGGAGCGAATTATCATAATCCGGAGAAGAAGAATTTTGGCAGGAAATTAAAAATAAAAATGATGCTGCCAATATAGTTTTATATGTCATAGTCGTATAAAAATGTAAAAATAACGAACTGAAACTTTTAAATCCAACTTCCTGAAAAATAAACCCTTAAAAATTTTTAACTTCAAAAAATATTGTCTTTATTTGTGGCTTAAACCTCTGCTACCGGTAATAACACTCCTCTTTATGCTAATGTTATTCATCGAATAGTCTATTGGTTTTTCTACTCAGTTTCCATTATCCCTTGTAAAAGATCTGCCCCAAGGCCTATGTAATCCCATTATTGTTCATATACTCAGCAATGAGTTTTACAACCGGGAATACATGAAGTTCATTTTTACGATTATTTCGTTTACTCTTTTCTTATATGGTAATGCACAGCGATGTGTTACTCCACAATATATTCAAAGCCATACTGCCAATAATTTAATCGCGAAAAGGAGTATGACTGTAAAGTCTGCTAATCGCGACACTTTGCCTAATGAAGTCATAACGATTCCCGTGGTAATACATGTGCTATATAACAACAGCACACAAAATATCAGCGATGCCCAGGTAATTTCCCAAATAGTTTCCTTAAATAAAGATTTTAGAAGGCATAATGCTGATACTATTAATACCCCCGCGGTATTTAAAAGTGTAGCAGCCGATACAAGAATTCAATTTTGTTTGGCCAAAGTAGATCCTAAAGGGAAATATACTACCGGCATTATCCATAAATACACCACCGAAGCAAAGTTTCTTGCTGATGATGCGATGAAATTTTCTTCCCAAGGAGGTGACGATGGATGGGACGCTTCAAAATACCTAAACATCTGGGTTTGTAATCTTTTCGGCCGTACTTTAGGATATGGCGTTTTGCCTGGCAGCCCTGCTGAAAAAGATGGGATAGTTATTCAATATGATGTATTTGGAACCATTGGTAATTTAACAGCACCATTTAATAAGGGCCGCACCGCTACTCACGAAATCGGCCACTGGCTTGGATTAAACCATTTATGGGGCGATAAGAGCTGCGGTGATGATGGAATTGCAGATACCCCGCCACAAGAAGGAAGCAATAGCGGCTGCCCTTCGTTTCCACATATGTCTTCATGCTCAATAAATCCTTATGGAGACATGTTTATGGACTATATGGACTTTACCAATGATGCCTGTATGAATATGTTTACCAAAGGCCAGGCAGCAGAAATGAGAGGTTTGTTTGCCCTGGAAGGCCCAAGAAATTCATTTTTAAATTCAACTGCCTGCGATAGCGCAAATGCAGAAGGAGGACCACTTCCAAAAGATTCCGGTAAATTAAAAATCACGCTTTATCCTAATCCATTTAATAGTGTAATCAATATTGCCTCTACAAATGATAATGAAGTTGTTGGCCACCTGTTAAAACTTTATGATGTAAGCGGTAAATTGTATTTAACTCAAATTATCCAATCTCAAAATACCATATTGAACGTAAGCAACCTTACGCCAGGCTTGTATATTCTTAAAATTGAAGGTAAAACAGGACCACATGTCTACAAGTTGATGAAAATAGGCAACAGCAGGTAAATGTTTCAGGATTTGTTATAATACTCTACAGATTTTAGCAATTCTAAAAACCTTCAGTACTTTTGTTACGTATATAAAAGCAAAAACCATTATGAAAAAAATAGTTTATTTCATTGGTATTGCAGTTTGCTCTTTCTTAACAAATTGTACTCAATCACAAACGCCCGAAAAGAAGAAATTTTCTGATCCTGAAATTGCAACTTCTTATAAAAATTTCCCGATACAATACACAGACGAACAATGGCGGGAAAAACTTACTCCTGCAGCGTATTTTATTTTAAGGCAGCGAGGAACCGAAAGAGCTTTCTCAGGCAAATACAATCACTTTTACAAAAAGGGAACTTACTATTCGGCTGCTTCATTGCAACCAGTATTTAGTTCCGAAACTAAATTCAATTCAGGAACAGGCTGGCCAAGTTTTTATGCACCCATAAATAAAGATGCGGTAAAACTCGTGGCTGATAATAGTGATGGAATGCAAAGGTTGGAAGTGGTAGATTCTAAAACAGGATCACATCTCGGCCACGTTTTTAACGATGGACCTGCGCCTACGGGGAAAAGATATTGCCTGGATTCAGATGCACTCATTTTTGTTCCTGAAGGAGGTAAACCTCCAACCAGCGCTAAGTAATTTGGCTTTTACAGTAGACAAATAAATTCCTAAGATTTTTATTTTATTTCTTTAGGAAGCTCCCAATCTAATGACTCAATGATCTTCTTCGTGCTTTCAAAACCAGTATGATGATATGCCTGGATGCCAATTTTCTTTGCTGCTTCAACCAGCATAATGCGATCATCAAAATACACACACTCTTCTGGCTTTGCTTGCGCTATTCCAAGCCCCAGGAGATAAATTCCCGGATCAGGTTTACGCATTCCGACTTCACAGGAAGATACAAAGGCATCAAAAAAATCATGCAGTTTAAATTTTTTAATGCGGTATTGATTTAATTCGCGCGGTTCATTATTCATAGAGATCACCTTAATGTTTTCATGATTCCTTTTCCAGTCAATTATCCACGGAAGTATACCAGGAAGTTGAAGCGATTGTTCAAACATAAATTGCTTAAATTCTTCTTTCGTAAAATCTCTGTCTTTATTAAATACGACAGTATTCAGATAATCATCAAGCGTGATTCTGCCTATCTCAAAAACATTAAAAATAAAGTCATGAAGAATATCCATTTCTTCATAAACCATATTAAATTTTTTGGCAGCCGCCATTCTCGATTCATGCCCCCAACCATTTGTAAGAAGCACTCCGCCAATATCTGAGAATAAAATTTTAATTTTTTTAGCCATATTTTTAAAAATTCGATATGTCTTTAAAGATTTTTTTGTTCTAACTGTTTTACTTTTTCCAACCGCCTTTCATGCCTTTCTGCGCCGATATACTTTGCATTTAAAAAAGCAATTATTAGTTCTTCCGCTGCTGCAAATGCGGTTACTCTTCCACCAAGGCAAATCAAATTCATGTCATCATCTTCAACCCCTTGGTGCGCAGAAAAATGATCATGAATAAGCGCCGCTCTTACACCGGCAATTTTATTTGCCGCAACTGATGCTCCTACTCCACTTCCGCAAATAGCGATTGCCCGATCAACTTCTTTTTCTACAACTGCCAGTGCAAGCGGAATTACAAAATCAGGGTAATCATCAGCCGTGTCTAATTGAAAAGCGCCAAAATCCATTACCTCATATCCTTTTTCCTGCAAAAATAATTTGATGATGTTTTTTAGTTCAAATCCGCCATGGTCTGCAGCTATACCAATTTTCATTATTATAGTTTTTGAGTTATTTTTCTCCAAATTGTTTCCACATTACCATCCCACCTTTTATTCCTTCCCTGTTATTGGCAATGGTTATGTTATCATCTAATTTAAAATTGATCAGCTTGGCATTTCCGCCACTAATGTACAAATGATCATAATTAAAAACCACACTCAAAATATGGATAGCCCTTTTTAATCTTTTATTCCATTTTTTCTTTCCCACTTTGTCCAAAGCAGCCTGTCCTAAATAATCGTTGTAATTTTTCTTTTTGGTTATCGGATGCTGAGACATTTCAAGATGAGGCATTAAAATTCCGTCGCTCATAACTGCAGAACCAAAACCTGTTCCTAAAGTGATCAACATTTCAACACCTTTGCCTTCTGCAATACTTAATCCCTGCAAATCTGCATCGTTAATTACCAATACGGGCTTTCCTAAAAGAGTTTGTAATTCATTTTTAAAATCATAATCTTTCCATAGATCATTGCCAAGCTTAGGTGCTGTTTTTACAACTCCCTTTTTTACAAATCCAGGGAATCCAGCAGTTACTTTATCATATTCAGGAAACCGGCTTGCCATTTCAAGGATCAATTTTACCAGGTTTTCAGGCGAGGGAGGCGAAGGTGTTTTTTCTCTTTCATAATCGTGTACAAACTCGCCGTCATAATTTATTGTAGTGGCTTTGATATGAGAGCCCCCTACATCAATACTAAGGATCTTTTCATCTTTTTCACTCATTCTTATTTTTTTTAATCGGGGTTAAAAGTAATCCGTTTAGTTCAAAAATAGCGCGCCACGTTGAGTTTATTTATCTCCACGATAAGGTGATTTAATTTAAAAAAAAGAATTCAGATGTTTTAAACATGATAAGAAGGAGATGAATTAAGAGGAATTTTCTTTGTTAGCTTTACAAAGGTTTTCGCTTTATTACTAATAAAAAATTTTAATCTATGTGGTGGATATACGCCTTGCTGGCAGCGTTTTTTGCAGCGCTTACCGCAATCTTTGCTAAAATAGGAATTAAAGGAGTAGATACTGACCTGGCCACTGCCATACGCACTGTTGTCATCTTAATCCTTGCATGGGGAATTGCTTTTTTTAGAGGGGGTGCTTCCACAATGAACACCTTAACCAAACAAAATATCATCTTTCTTTGTTTATCGGGAATCGCCACCGGGCTATCATGGATATTTTATTTTAAGGCCCTTCAATTGGGCGAAGTATCACAAGTAGCGCCTGTTGATAAAATGAGCGTAGCTTTTGCTATTATCCTGGCGGTAATATTTTTAGGCGAACCGCTCACGATTAAAACTGCCATTGGCGCTTTAATGATCATCGGAGGAAGCCTTGTTTTAATTTTGTAATGTGGGCTTCAAAATCAAATTTAAAAATTAGCAGCAATCTAAAATGAAACCAATACAGGAAGTTTCTATGAACGAACGCTTTTCAGCGTTAAGCAATCTTCCACGGTTTTTTAAACTGGTTTGGAAAACCAGCCCCGCGCTTACACTTTCTAACGCAATTTTACGGATAGCCAGGTCAGCAATTCCGGTGGCTATTTTGTATGTTGGAAAACTGATTATTGACCAGGTGGTTCATCTTTCTCAAACTGCCGAAACCAATCATACTTATTTGTGGAAGTTAGTGGTAATTGAATTTTTATTAGCGATACTTGCTGATGCGTTAAGTCGTGCTACCACACTTGTGGACACTTTGCTAGGTGATCTATTTTCAAATTATACTTCCATTAAAATAATGGAACATGCAGCAATCCTGGATCTTGATCAGTTTGAAGATTCTACTTTTTATGATAAGCTGGAAAGGGCCCGGCAACAAACTGTTGGCAGAACTGTATTGCTTTCGCAGGTGCTCAGCCAGTTGCAGGACCTGATCACCATGGGCTTCCTTGCTGCCGGGCTGGTCGTTTTCAATCCCTGGCTGATCGTCCTCTTATTTATCGCCGTTATTCCTGCCTTCCTGGGAGAATCTTATTTTAATGATAAAAATTATTCGTTAAGCCGAAGGCAAACTCCGGAGAGACGAGAGTTGGATTATCTGCGCTACATTGGAGCCAGCGATGAAACAGCCAAAGAAGTTAAAATATTTGATCTGTCTAATTTTTTATCAGAAAGATTTCGTTTTTTATCCAACAAATTTTACGAGGAAAACAAACGCATTTCAGTAAAGCGTTCTGTTTGGGGAAGTGTCTTTTCTATTCTTGGAAGCCTGGGATATTATGCTGCTTATGTTTTTATTATTGTTAGAACAATCACAGGAAGCTTAAGCATTGGCGATCTCACCTTTTTAGCGGGTTCTTTCCGCCAACTAAGAACTTTGATGGAAGGCGTACTTTCAAGGTTCACCTCAGTTTCGCAAGGTGCCATTTACCTGAAAGATTTTTTCGACTTCTTCGATATTCAACCAAAAATAAAACTGTCTGAAAATGCGCGGCCATTTCCAAAGCCAATTAAATATGGCTTCACTTTTGAAGATGTCGGTTTCAAATATGTCAATTCAAAACGCTGGGCAAACCGACATCTTAATTTCACTTTAAAAGCCGGCGAAAAGCTGGCGTTGGTTGGAGAGAATGGAGCCGGAAAAACCACACTGGTAAAACTTTTAGCTCGTCTTTATGATCCTTCCGAAGGAAGGATTTTATTAGATGGACACGATTTAAAAGAGTATGATCTTGCAGATGTGAGAACGCAGATTGGGGTTATTTTCCAGGATTATCTGCGCTATCAAATGACGGTTTCGCATAACATTGCTGTGGGTAATATTCATCAAAAGGAAAATAAAGAATTGATTATTAATTCAGCAAAGCAAAGCCTGGCGGACGCACTGGTTCAGAAACTGCCTGATAAATATGACCAGGCGTTGGGAAAACGCTTCAACCAGGGAGTAGAACTTTCGGGAGGAGAATGGCAAAAGATCGCCCTGGCAAGAGCTTATATGAAAGATGCCCAATTATTGATACTTGATGAACCAACCTCCGCTCTTGATGCGCGAGCGGAATATGAAGTTTTTGAAAGATTTGCTGAACTCACAAAAGGTAAAACTGCGATTCTTATTTCGCATCGGTTTTCTACGGTAAGAATGGCCGACAGAATTTTAGTTCTCGATAAAGGAGAGATTTTTGAAGAAGGAAGTCATGAAGAATTATTGCAAAAAAACGGCCGCTATGCTGAATTATTCCAGTTGCAGGCAAAAGGCTACCGCTAATTCTACTAAATAAAAATCTTCTTTATTTGTTTGTTCACTATTGTATTTGTTTTAATAATCATTTCTTCTTTCTAATAAGCAATTGTAACAGCTAAATATTATTTCTTTAATTTTAAAAACAATTTTCTGAAATGAAAAAAATAATAATCGCCTTAGCCCCAATCGATTCTATATTGCGTGTAACCACCATTGCCACAGAGATTGCGAAGAATCATTCAGCGGATATTCATCTTGTATTTTTAAGTTTACCCACAGAAAAATTGGATTACGGCTATCCTTTCCCTAACGATCTTTCATCGGCAGAAGATTTTCCTGATGGTAAAAACATTACTGATAGTAATGAGCAATTAATTGAGGATAAATTAAAACTTTTTAAAGAGGAATGCGCATCTGCACAAATCAGTTTCTCCTTTGAAAAAAATATTTCTTTGGAACAGTTAATCAAAGAAACCACTGATGCAGATTTGCTTGTTGCAGATAGAAGCGCTGATTTTCTGCCTAAAGTTTTGCCTCATTTGCATTGCCCTGCCTTTATTGCCGCTGAAGATCATTTGCCGGAAAAAGTGGTATTGATGTTTAAAAATAGCGCCAGCAGCAAGTTTGCCATTGAAAACTACATCTCTCTCCTTCCCGAATTTAAAAATTTTACAACCTGGCTTTTGTCAATCAACCCTGATGATGAAAAGGAAAACGGAGATTATCTTACAAACCTCAAATCATCCTTTACTGATATTTCCATGAAATCATTACATGGAAAAGTGGAAAAAGAAACGGAGCATTTCCTTTCTGAAATATCCGGTCACATTTTAGTTATCATGGGCTCATTTGGAAGAAGTGAAATTTCAAGATTTTTTCATGAAAGCCTTGCTAATTCTGTTATGGAAGAAAAAGGTGTTTCACTATTTATCGCTCACAAATAATTTTAAAATCAAACAAAATTTAGTATTTCTCATTAACCGGCTTGCCCGCAAACATTTATCTTTGTGCGCTTTTAAAAACGCAGAATGACAAGAGAAGAAAAATTTATGGAAGCCGCTATCGCCCTGGCCCAAAAGGGAGTCGAGAATGATGAAGGTGGTCCTTTCGGTTGTGTGATTGTAAAAGATGATGCAATTATCGGAAGAGGAAATAATAAAGTTACCAGTACCAATGATCCTACCGCACATGCAGAAATAATTGCGATCAGGGAAGCTTGTAAAAACCTGAATTCTTTTCAACTTGATGACTGCGAAATTTACACATCCTGTGAACCTTGCCCTATGTGTTTAGGCGCTATTTACTGGGCACGCCCCAAAGTTATTTATTATGGAAACACCCGAAAAGACGCGGCTAAAATCGGGTTTGATGATTCTATTATTTATGATGAAATCAGCGCAGACTTAACCAGCAGGAAAATTCCGGTTATTAATATTTCAAGGGGAAAAGCTAACCTTACCTTTACAAAATGGCAACAAAAAAAAGACAAAAAAATTTACTAGGAAAAACTAATAACAACAAAAATTTACCAATTGAATAAAAAGCTATTTATTTGCTTCGTTTTTTTTGTGTATTGTTTTCCACAACAACAATCCCAATTACCCATTCAAAAAATTAAATAAATGTCTGACTGCAATATAAGTATCCCATTCACCGATTCAGTTACCGGTGTAATAGCTAAGGCTAAAGCCGCAATAGAAAATCAAAATGGCACGTTCAACGGTGATGAAAATGCAGGAAATTTTGAAGTGACTTTTTTGGGTAACACGATTAAAGGAAATTATTCTGTAATTGGGAAAACGTTGGAACTTGTCGTTACAAAAAAACCGTTTTTTGTACCTTGCAGTACAATTGAAAGCATACTGCTTAAAGAGATTTCTTAAGAGAAATTTAAAAGAGTTTTCAGCGAATTACATGTTTTGCAGATAAAACCCCCTTGATTTTACGGACCATTTCATTTACTTCAAATGGTTTTGCAATAAATTCATCTGCCCCAAATTCAGCAATTGCAGTTTCCGCAATTTTTGGGTATGAAGAAAACATTATTATCGGGATATTTCGTGTTAGGGTACTTGATTTCAATTTTTTGCAAATATCCATCCCATCCATACCTTTTAGAAATACATCCAAAAGAATTAAATTAGGTTTATTTCTCTTAATATCCTCCCACGCTTTTTGCCAATTGACAAACGTCCACACATCAAAACCCTTTTTTCTAAGTAAAGGTTCCACAATACTTAGAAGGTCCTGGTCATCATCGAGAATTAAAATTTTTGACATACTTTAAAAGATGCAAAAAGCATGCGATAATTGCTAACTTTCATACTTTTCAAAAATATATTTCGCACAGTTTCAATTTTATTTTCTTCTGTACCCCGCAATAGTCAGGCAATTAAAGCGATCACCAAAATTTTATACTTTAAAAGTTTTGGTTCAAACTTTTTTTCACTTATTTTTGCACTCCTTTTAAAAAAGAGGGCATTGAATATCGGCAATCTGGTAGCAGATTTGATAGAAGAACTTGAGGAGAAATGAAAAGGGAATTTGATTCGGTAGCTCAGTTGGTAGAGCACAACACTTTTAATGTTGGGGTCCTGGGTTCGAGCCCCAGCCGGATCACAAAAGCGCTTCAGATGGAGCGCTTTTTTATTTAAGAATTCGAAATCTAATTTATGCTAATTATTGCCCCATTAGCGTTGTGGCCATCAATCTGCTGCTCACCATAAACACCATAAACGCTCCGTCTTCATCTGAATTAAATTGTTCTAAATTTATAAGTTGAGATTTTTAAGCGTTGTAACTAATTTCAGATGCGTTACAAAAAATATAGGTCTATTAGCCCGTGCCCGCAAAAAAATGATCTTATAAATCATGGACAATATGCTAATAAGGTTACAGCAGTTTTTCCAAAAATTGAAAAGAGGGAGTTTCTTTTTCTATCCCAGGCTAGTCGCAAAAAACTTAGTTGTAAAAGAATAGAGTATAACCAGTAAAGCAACAAATCCAGTAGATTTTTATTTTTAAACTTCCCTATTTATCATCTACTTTTTTCAAAAAACCCTTCTCATCCAAATCTGATAAAACGTACTTTACGGCCATTTCCGCTACGTTGCGGGCCAGGCCCGGCTTAGACATATTGAATCCACCGGTTAATACCTTATTGAAGAGAATTCCTTTTGCCCTGTCGAACCAGGTACTGTGATAATATTTATCCATCCATTTTCCTGTCGTCGTATTTTTGGTGGAGGCATTTTTATGAACCAGCGTGGCTTTAATAATATCAAGAATTTTTTCAAACCGGTCTTCAATCGCTCCCCTTTGATCAAACAATACCGTAGGATCATACACCGGCTTTGTCTTTACAGAATAGTCCCACTTGTTTTTTTCGTTTCCGGTTTTTCTATCTAACAATAAATTCATATCGGGAATAATGGGGAGATACGTTTTGCCGTCAGTACCGGTTTGTTTGAATGTTTCAACCATCTCTTCAGTCCACGATTGATGAATGGGATGGATGATATCAGCAGATGGATCATTACTATCTTTTTTGTACTCGAAAGAAAAATAATACCTGAAAAAGTTTTTAGCATTGTCCCTGCCAAGAAAGAAATCATAATGCCTGAAATTGATGTCCAAAAAACCTCCAAAGGCATACACAGTTCCACAGGCAATCGGGTGATCTTCTGCTTCAAATTCTGTTATAGATCTTCTTGGAAAGATTTCGCCCCTGAAATAGGGATTAAGAGAGGCTTCCACGATATCCGCTCTTTTCACTTTTGATTGTTCATACAAAGTATTGATAATGCCGGGCACAACCGAAAACAAGTCTGAAGGCGCTTTGTAGACCTCTTTTTTATTCACCACATCCGGGAAAGGATCAATCATAACCACTCCATATTTAGGATATCCATTTTCGTAACACTCATTGTAACGATGTTTTAAAATCCCCAAAACTTCGCCAAAAGGTTCGTTGTTGATGGCGCCTCCATCAATGGTAACAAAATCAAACGGCGAAGGAAAGTTGTCCCAATCAGGTGAAGAAATATTATCAATTTGTCCGAAACGGTTATAGATGATTCTTTCGGTAACGGCTTTAATATAATCGTCGGTAAAAATTGCCTGGTCTACTTCCCTGAATTTCAAACCTATCGGGAAAGCTCCGGTGGCCTTGGTGGTTAGCGACATGATATCTGAGAATGGCTTTTCATAAGGATTTAGCCATAAAAAATTAGCGTTGGGTTTAACGCCGTTGTTTAGTTTATATTGAGAAACAATGAAATGCTCAAATGTGTTGTGTTCAATTCCTTTTTCACCTTTTATGTTGTCGCTATTGGTAGAAAAACTGATGCTTAACGGAATCCCTCGAAGCATCGTGTGTGACAACAATAAATCCATATCTTTTGAAATGTATGAAGGAAGCTTAGACACTTGCTCGGTAATATTTCCTTCAACTGTAAGTGCTTTGTCAGCTATGTCGTCTATTATTTTTGAATTGAGAAGAGATACAAATTTGTTATCCTTCAAATCATCTTTCATAAACGCCTTAGCTAATGTTTTTATGCCCTTACCGGTAGGATCATCATCAAGATTTACCCAGCTATCATAAAAAATATTCTTTTTTTCGTCGCCTGTTACGGAGGGGTCTGTTACAGGTTTTATTTTACTTTCAAGGGCGTAAATAGCAGACATTATAGTGGTCATGCCGCCCGCAGAAGCGCCCCCCATGGCATCAATCATAACGTTGTGTTGCGGAATAGCACTAAACCATTGCTCATATCCGGGCAGGTTTTTATTCTTCGCTTTTTCCCACATGTCCAGGATTTCAAAAAGATAATCCATAACGCCACCGGTGTAGCATCCTGCTGATCCGGCTCCGGCCATAGTGAGACCGATATGGAAAGTTGGGTTGGGAGTATTGGGCATATTCATATTTTTAAATTTTCAATTAAGGCTCATTCTTTTTTCCATCTTTCTTTTTGAAGAAACCTGTTATTTGTTTCCAGAAAAAAATGATAAAAGGAATTAAAATTATAGTGACCGTCTCTTTTGGATTATCCATCATCCATTGCCAAATTGTGCGTTCGATATGAGTATCCAGATTAATATCTATGGGAATATTGATAATACTAAAAGGTTCGCGGCTTCCATCCGCCTTTTCAACAACAACATTCATGATCAATCTGCTATTTTTTTTATTGGTAAGCGGAGTAACTGCCCATGTCCACGAGTTACCATCCAGGCTATCAATATTTTGCCGCGCCTCCGCAAAAGGCTTTATTATAAAATCACTATCTCCGGCATTCAGCAGATGAACTGTAAGTGCTTTAAACACAAACATATTTTTGGTAAATATCACTGCGGTATCACTTTTCCTTTCAGGAATTTCGCTGGTATTTATTTGTTTTAGCGTATCAATCACTTTACTTATTGAATTCAAAACAGAAACATACGCATTCACATTGCGGGTTTCGTGCTGCTGAATTGTTTTAAAAAAAGAATAGCCAAAAACAGCCTTGCGGGATTTGTTGGTAATATGAGAAATAGAATCAACAGGTGCAGATACCGAAGAAGTATCTGCCGTCATTTTTGCGGTATCATTTTGCGGAGATTCCGGTAAAATAGTATCAGGCATATTTTGCGAATGATCTGCCATCGAAGATGAATCGCTGCTCCCTGCCGGTGATTGCATATCTGCGGTATTACAGGAAAATATCAGCAGGATTATTACTAACCATGCATACATTTTAAACCAATTCATTTTATTATACTTTATAAGAAAAAATTTTTTATAAGTTCAATACCTTCATTCAAAATATTATTTTTTGAAATTTTTATTAGAAAATTTACAATAGAATCTCTCTTACGATAAACCTATCGTTTCGCTACCTCTAACAATTTTAAAAACTAAGTTTGCCATCATTTTTATTTTTTCTTTTTCCATATGTAAAGGATTTCAATAAGATAATCCATAACGCCAACGGTGTAACATCCTGCAGATCCTTCTCCAGCCATGGTGAGGACACCTCACCTTTTTTTTATCAACCATTTCACTTATCCTTTTCCGCAAAGAAGTTTTTAATCATGTTAAAAAAGGATATGAAGGGTTTTTCAATTATCTCTAAGGTTTCCTCATCCGATTTTGCCTTGTAGTTAAATTTAAGCGCACTGATTACATTTTTGTCTGACAGCACGGTGTCAGCTATATGCAATCCTAATTTTCTATAACTTTCAAATTGCTCTTCATCAAAAAATTGATCTGCAGTAGTTTGATGGGGAAAGGTTTTGTTTTTCAAAGCATATTCATAAACATCCACTGGTTCGTTGCCATCAATTGAGGATTTGATATATAATAATATAGCGGTTTGATTGTCTCCTACATAGGTTATTTCACCCAATGCATAGTGCGCCTTGGAATGTCTTCCATCCGGCCGGTCTGTAATTTTAGAAATATCAATTTTAATTTCAGCGCCGAAATCAATACGGCAACGCCTGATTGCATTTGCCAGGCCTTCACAGGTAAATTCACCATCCTGTTCTGCATCGCAAAGAATAATATAGGGACATTTTCTTCTTACCATTTCATAAAGACCCATATTATCAAAGTGACCACCGTCTGATAGTGCCACAAAATTATCGCGGGTACTGGTTTTATTTACAAGATCGCTGATGATATAACCCAGCCCTGATGTGGGATCAGAATATTGCCAGGAGTTTTTTCTTGGATTACCAAGCCACCTACCCATTTGGGCATTAAAAATGGTTAATAAAAACGCAATAGGAGGTGACGAATGATAACCTTGATTGGGATTAACGGCCGCCCCTGAGATGGCCATTGCAGTGCCGATCGTAGGCCCTTCATCTTTGAAAGCGTATTGTTTTGTCTGGCGATAGGCATAGTCATAAGATTTTATCTTATCGGCTGAAGACCTTGCCTTGCTAAAGTCGAAACCGCAAAATAAAGGAGAAAATATGAATGACTCTGCTTTACGATCCTGCCTGTCTAAATCTTGTCCCTGTGATGCATTCAATGCACAGTTTAAAACTGGGTAAGGACCATGATAACCAAACTCATTACTAAATTTATATAACTTTTCATCATCTAAAATATCAAATCCCGTAAATGGATTAGCAGTTTGTTGTCTATCTGTAGTACGCCTGGTACCTCCAAGATACCCTCTTACCAAACGATTTCTATAAAAGTTATACATTGAAAATTCATTTACGCCCAATTGTCTTGCCAGGAGGTATGCGGCTGCAGCGCAAAAAATCATGATGAGCAAATTCTGAATTTCTTCACCTGGGAGAGCATATCCCAGGTCTATGAAAACTCTATTTACCAGCAGGAGTAAAGGATCGGTTAATGCGGGTAATAAAATTAAAAGACCCAATATAAAGAGATAAGGACCAACATTACTAAGAATATTCAACAATGTTGGATAGAATCCCTTTTCATTTCCCTTTCCGGCAGTTTTAGAACTGAAAGCAGCTTTTACACAAGTGCCAACAAGAGCTATCCATCCCCCTGTAGCAGCAATACTTGGGGCCGCCCATTTATGAAAAGCGTATTGAAGAAAATCCCATCCGAGTAATGCCGAAGCAGAAACTAAAATCCACAAAAAAGATATTCTATGGATATGGGCGCCAATTCTTCCCCACCACTCGCGTCTTTCATCCGGAAAGTATTTACCCAACAATCCCATCCTGGCTATTACCGTAAAACTAAAGACCTCTAATGTCAACGGGACCCCAAAAATAAATTGAAGAACCTTTTTGTTTAAGAGGATGGAACCAATTGATATATTGGGCATATTCCCAAGTAAAACAGACACCAGGGCCAGGCATATTAACCCAAAAATGGCAGAGAATAAGGTAATACTGAATAGTATAAACAATGCTTTTATATTATTGGATTGAAATTTTCTTATACAATCCATATACTTGCCTAAAACAGCTACAAAGTATAAACAGCCAAACGCAACAACTGCTGCAGGTGCAAAAAATATTATTTTGTCGTAAATCGAAGTTAATGAAACACCTTTTTTATAATAACTTGAAGATAACCAGGCGCTAATGATGTAAGCCCCGATTATAGCAATAGCAATAATCGCCATGCTTATTTTATTGGTGTTTTTTCTGCGGATATTAATGCGTCGAAAGTTTTCTTTATGATAAGCATACATTCCCAGGCCGGCAAGTAATGCAACAGGGGTTAATAGTAAAAAACTCCAGCCCAGCACTTCTGGCCAGGAAGTATAAAGATTATGTATAAGATGGCCGGACCAGAATAGATACAATAGATTGCCGGCAAATAATACAGAAAGCAAAAGCAAAAAGATGACGATCTGGTTCAAAAGTGTGTTTCTCAACCATGTCATTCCCACTGTCCAGGAGTCCACAGACATAATACTTGCATTTGGCGCAAAGTAATTACTGAACATCCTGAGCCATTTTATAGGTTTCAGTTCTTCACCCGCCGGATCGGGGGATTTGTGCGGACAAAGCCGGTTAGACACTTTAACCACAGATTCATCTCTCTTTATCCAGGCTGCAAGCCAGCTTCCAATATATCCGCCACCAGATACCGTTGACAAATAATCAAATTTGCCAATTAGTTTTTTTCCAGCGAGACCTTGTAAAATGCCCAGGTTAAAAGTGGCAGATCTAATACCTCCACCCGAAAAGGCCAGTGCACATACATTCATTTTTCTCACTTTTTCAAAAGGGTCATTTATATCTTTGACTTTGGCCATTTCCTCATCTTTGGCTTTTGGATCTTTAACAGAAGGTTCGTGCAGACCTGTAATGTATTCTTCCTCCACCCTTCTGATACGATTGGCCTCAATTTCTTTTAATTCTTCACTGAATACCAGCTCAAAAGATAAAGGTGCCTTCTGTATAATCAGGTGGTCAAGAAGCAAGGCATGATTTTGTAAAAGTTTTTCTGCATTAATTCCTGAGGCCTTTTCTAAACCTGTAAACTTTTCCGATATTTTAATTTCTTCATCATTCAGCAGCAAAACTTTATCCTCATGGTTGGTTGTCCACATTTGTAAAATTCTTTGTGCGGCGGCATCATAACCTCCACCGCCTAATGCCAGTATTATTTGTATGGGTAAGTATTGTAAGGCTATTGCAAGGCGGACACGTTCACCAGGGTGCGCATATAAAATCTTTCCAATAGAAATTCTCCAGTTATAAGGTGTTGGGTATCCACCGTATGATTCCTGTAGCAAGGAAATTCCATTCGTCCTGTTGTCGTTAATCCATTTTATAAGTTCAATACAAATTTTGATCGTATATTCTATTGCCTGTGGTTTATTAAGCATTTTACTGCTAATCCATACAATCTCCGCAGCTCTGACACTAAATTTATCTTCCAATTTATTATTGTAAATAAGGCTTCGGAATTTTGATTCAAAATCGCCAGGGGCGATGGTCAAGATGCTAACTCTGTCAGTTTCCTTTTCGATATCAATTTCTCCATTTAGCAATGTGGTTTGAACAGCGGTGATAAAAGAAATAGCTCGTGCAGTTAAGTCTGATATAGCGTTCATAAAAATATTTATGTGTCAAATCAAAACTAATCTTCTAATTAGGAATTTATTAATGGAATTCCCCTATTCTCTTCATGGAAATCCACCATAAATTTTTTTGTAAAAAAGTTTAATGCGTGATAAATTAATCGAGAATTTTGTAACTGAAGCAGCACAATGAAATAAATGGTGCAAGGTTTTTTGTGAAATGGAAGGATTGATTTTATAGTTTCTAACGATGGCAAAAGCAAGCAAGGATAAAAGCCAGGCTCATTCCCACCCAGTACTCTTTTCCCTTTTTTCAATAATTATATCTATCGGCGCTTTTAAATTAAATTCCTTTTATTGTTCACCTGACATAACAAGACTAAATTTTAAAAAAATGAGGTTATTATTCTTTGTACTTGTTAAGTTCTTTTTTACCGCAAAATTTATTTAGATAATTAATCACTGCTCTTCTGATATCATATAAATTGCTGTCAGCAGGCAAAGGAAAAGCGACGTTTCCTATTATGCCCGGTGTGCCTTCTTTTAAATAATCAAGCTTACTTTGTTTACCGCTGATAAGATAATCACCGATAGCGATTGAGTAAAGCACAGAATCAAGGATAGGAAGTTTACCCGGCTTAAAAGAATATTGCAGAAACGCCCCTTCATTTTTAAGATGTGCAGCAGAGTCAATTATTTTTTTAAGAAACCAGCCTTTCATTTTTGCAACGCATATTTTTCCTTCGTACGGCAGAGCCCGAAGCACGGCATATTGCGTTATCGGGGGCGTGATTAAGTCATCTACCCTTATTGCGCCCGAATTCAAAATAGCTGCATCACAGCCTTTAATTTGGCCAGCTCATAACCTAGCATCTGTTATAAGGCGGCTTAAATTTGTTGACCCTTTTCTTATTGAAGCATCTTTGCCATCAAGAATTGAAGTAAAACTTTTGCAAACTTCCATATCAGGTGAAAAACCTGCTTTTTTAAAATATTCTTTTGCAGCATCCATCCACCTGTCACAAATTATCTTAGTTAAATAATCCTGATCTATAGTAGTATCAACCGATATCAGTTCGTGTACAATTGATGCGGTTGTGATATTGTTTCTCCGGTTAAGCAAAAGCTTCAAATGAAATACGCTCCTGGCATTTGAATGCGCTTTTGATATGATTACGTTTCCCACCTTATTAAATTGCATATCATGTTCGTGTCCGCCAATTATTGCGGTAAGTTGAGGAATAGCAACTGCAAGCATTGAATCTTCCTTTATATCCAGGTGGGTTACGGCTATCAGCGCATCACAATCCGGGGCCAGCAATGCATACATTTTCCTCGCTGCATACAGTGTGGAATCATAACTAACATACTCAGGTTCGCCACCTTTATTATCAGGTATGGTTAATCCAAAAAAGCCTATGGTAAAAGAAACACCATTATCATTGACAAAAGTTTTTTTCCATGACGTTGGAATATCAACCCTATTTTTTTGAAACAAAATATTGCCGGAAGCGGTTTTATGATATACGTTAGAAGATACCCATTGAAAACTACTTTCGTTTATGCGCTGCTGCAGTACATTATAGCTTACGTCAAATTCATGATTACCAAATGTTACAAGATCGACCCCCACTACATTCATCGCCGCAATCATTTGTTTGCCGGCAACTTTTTCACCGAAGGAGTTTTTTACTGTATTGAAAACAGAAGGACTTAAAAAATCACCTGCCATTAACAGCAGTGTGTTTTCATTTTGGTTTTGAAATTGTTTTTTTAAAGTGGCTATTCTTGCCATGCCGCCAACTTTGTCATTGTCAATTGGTGCAATTTCATATACATCATTTATCTGTAAAAGGTCAATGGTAATGTTGCCATCATTTTTTGAGACAAGTGCAGAAGGTTTCTTGCAGAGTTGATTATTATTAGATGGAATCAGCCATAATAAAATGGCAAACAAGAAAGAAAAAATACCTATGTAAAAAAGGACGTTATTATTATAAACAGTTGTACGGTTTTTTGCAATACGATTATTAAGGCTTTGGTTTTTTGCAAGTGATGAAATGTTCGCGGAAAAATCACTGAGGTCATCATTGGATAAGGTTTGATATTGCCAATGCAATATTACTGATATACAAAATGCTGTGAGTGAAACATAAAGAAAGAAATATTGGTAGACCGATAAAGGTTCCGAATTAAAAATTTTGAAAAGTAGTATGGTCACAAAATTTAAGCCCGCGCCATAAGAAGCAGCCTTCAAAAAGCTTTTTGATAATGATTTATATTTCGTTGTTAAGTTAATATACTCAACTTTCTCCTTTTCTAATTTAATTTGAGCATCAGTTTTATTTTCATCATCAGACATAAATAAATATTATTGCGTTTTCAAAAATTCAGGTAACAGTGAGTAAGTGTCCTTATAAAATGCAAAAAGATTTTAGTGTAAAGGTTGTGTAACTACACATCGGTAATTCCTAAAGCTGCAAATGTGGCCGGCCCTACAATGCCGTCAGCTTGCAAATTCTTTTTTTTCTGAAAAGCTTTAACCGCCGCTACGGTACCGCTGCCAAATACACCATCTTCATTAATAGCCGGATTAGCTCGCAGTGCATTTAAGGCATGCTGAATACTTACGACGGCACTTCCACTATCTCCCTTCTTAATATATGCGCCGCTGGTAAATTTCTTTTCAGGAACTGAAGGCAATGAGACTTCTTCTTGAATTGCACCTAATAATTCAGGCGTTACTATGCCTGTAACGGACAAAGAATGTTTTTGTTGAAACTCTTTAACTATATTTTCAGTTTCCGAGCCAAACATCCCATCTACAGTAACTTTAAAATTAAGATCATGCAACATTTTTTGAAAAGCGGTTACTTCGCTTCCCCTGTCACCCTTCCTTAGATTAACATCATTATTCAGGGGCAAGCCCTCAACAAGAGCTATTGGTGTAACAAATGCTTTTACCAGAGTTTTGTTTCTTTCCCGCAGCATGACCTGGCCTCCATCGCTATCGTTGCCGTGTGCGGTATTTCCTTCCCATGCCTGGAACTTTGTATTGGCTGCATCAAGCCATTTTACAAATATTCCGGTATGGTCACAAACACCGTCGCCTGTCCAGTCATACAGTACAATATCCCCTGGCTGTGGTTCCCTTACGATCCTATTATTTCTTTTCCAGAAATTATACCCCGATTGACAGGATTGATATCCCCTGGATGTATCAATTGCTTCTAAAGGATTGCCGGCATGGTCGTAGATCCAACTAACGAAAATGCAACACCATTTTACACCATCTAAACCGTACCATTGGCCATATTTTGTTTTGTTTGAATTAGCAGGTGACTCTTTGATGCCCTCTTGTGTGGCAGCAGTGTCGAGGATTGATTGACGTGACATAAAAATTGATTTAGTGTATTATTCTGCCTTAAAGTTTTTATTGGCAATTGTGAAAAAAGGAATATCCATCAATATTGATAAATTGAAAACATCTCTCGATGGGATCGCAGTAAAATCAGTCTTATTTGAATAAAATAGTTTTGGAGTCTTTCTCCATCCGCCACCAATCGCCAGAGGAAAGTTTCGGATTGGTGCAATAAATATTTGAGCTGAAGGAGAAAAAATGCTTTCCAACCTTACATCTTGCTTCAATGTTTTTGTCGAATCATCCTGCAGTCTGTATGTTGCGATACTGCCAACATCAATTAAAGAAACAAAGCCCGATAATGTGAAACCGTTTTTTTTAACTGATCCTCTACTAATACTAATACCAACGGGGGCATATATTCCATGTGCATATAATTTGCTTGTAAAATCCCACGCATAACCAATATAACCATTAACAGAAACATTAAATGCGGCTTTCTGTTTAATTGAATAGCTACCCGCTGGAAGAACAACAGATTCTAAGGCTTGTTCTACTTCTTCCCCGGATTCTGCTTTTACGACTGAAGCCATAAAGTTTCCATATTTCAAAACGGCAGACAATATTTTAGGATTTAGAACTTCAATTTTTTTTATCGAATCAACGAATTCTTTCCTTGCAGAATCAAAATTGGGTGCTTCAGTTTTTTCTTTTGCCAAATCGTTTTTATTATTAAATCCCTGGTCAAGAATGTTATAAACATTCATTACGGCATTGTTATAATTTTTTGTATAAATATTTTTATACAGATCATTTCCATTTTTGGCGATGATAATATAACGATTGTCTGAAAGATCAGCATCATTTTTATTTGTTGATTTGAATCTGAAAACAGTATTGGCCGCTTTAAAACCGTATTCAGTGATGTTTATAGCCTTAATAATATAGGTGTAATAATCATCGTTTCTAAGTGTATGATTGCTCTGCTTGTCTTTAATATCTTTTATGGATCTGTCAACATCATTTGCAAGAGTGACAAAATTTTCAATTAAAGCCGAAACAGTAAAAAGCTTATCAGCATTATTCTTCATAAATTCCTGAACGCTTACAGTAACTTTTTTAAATTTAAAATTGATACTATCTGCTTTTTGATAAACAAGACCTAAAAATATTTTCAAAGTAATTGGATCTTTAACCAATGAATTCATATCACTTAAAGTGATCCAACGCCTGATAGCAGTATCCTTACCTTCTAATGTCGTTTTGAGGGAATCATTAGGCACATATCTTACACTTTGAGAAATTACATCCAGTAATTTCCAGGAATTACCTAAGTTTAAATCTATTTCACCAAATTCTTTTAAAGCCGCTAATTGCGTAATTATGCTATCCGGTAAAATTCCGCCATCAGATTGCGACAACTCCTGAACGATTTTAGAAGATCTTATTGCCAGACGTATTTCAGGAAGCTTTTTTAAAAGTTCCTGATACTTTGGCAATTCAATTAATTCATTAACACCCACAATTAGATTGTTTAAATCTTTATTAAAACCTTCACGTAAGCTTTGAATAAATTCTGCATATTGATAAGGCTGTACATTTTTAAAGACTTCGATAGATTGAGGGAATAAAACTTTACATTCTTCGGTGCTGTCAAGAAATGTTTTTAGCCTGTTAAAGAAAGCAACATTTAACTCTTCTTTTCCTCTTTTGATTAGAAACTGAGCTATTCCGTCGGCTATGTTTGTGACGTTGAGAGAGCCGAGGGAAGAAACTGATGATGTAAGTCTAGAAACTGATATTGGGCTAGATCCCAATTCCTTTATCTCAATAAGAAAATCTTTTAAAAAGGGATTGTAATATTCTGATGCCTGAGTGGATAATTTTGTAGCGAAGTCCTTTGAAGATATTGTATCTAGATCGGGAAAGTAACTTTTTAATATGCCAATTACATTTTTTAAAACAATCGAATCTAATGCCTCGTTTTGATCATAAATATCAAATTCCAGATTTTTGTTAGAAGGGTTTAGATTTATATTTTTCCTAAGTTTTAAAGCATCATAATAAGCATTTTGGCTTTTACTGATTGTACAAAGACCCAGACAAAATAAGAAAAGTATAAGAATTTTTTTCATAATTATTTTATTTTTGAATTAAGAGTTTCAAAGCACTTTTGAGGATCTATTATTTTAATTCGAGATTGTGCTACTTGTTTAATTGAAGCTTTGATTATATCTGAAATGTTCCAATCTTCTACAGAAATTTCAGGACGACGTTTTCTTGCATATGAAACTAAAAGGGCAGCAACGCCTGTGACAAACGGTGTCGCGTAACTAGTTCCATTTCCATTTGAAAATTCATTCGTATTATTAATATCTAAATATTTCACATTTACACCGGGTGCACATATGTCGACTATATCTGATTGGTTAGAATCATTAGCCAATTGCAGATTTCTATCTATTGAGCCAACCGCTATAACAGCATCAAATTTTGCAGGAAAAACTTCAACTTTGTCAGTATAATTTCCTGCTGAAGCAATTATTATTTTTTTTTTATTTAATTCAATAGCCTGCATATAAGAACTTTCGTAAGATTTAAAATTTTCATCATTAGAGTCATAATCGTAACAAATATTAATAATATCAATTGTATCACACTTACTTAAAAAAATAAGTGCATCAATAAATTCCTCTATGCCGGAACGGCCTGATTTAGTTTTTGCCAAAAAATAAGACGCGCATGGAGCTATACTTACCAGTTTGTTACTAAAAGTATTTGCTATCGAACCAACCGCAGTTCCATGACCAATTACATCTAAATAATCAATATTATTTTTTATAAAATTCCATCCTGAAACATTTTTCGAATATGCAAGTGGATGATTTATTGCAAAACCAGAATCTAAAATTGCTACTCTGGCATTTTCTCCAAAAGTTTCATATCTATTCCAGATTTTAAAAATTTCAAAATCTTTTAATCCCCAATCAAATAACTCTTGATTTATTTCATCAAACTTAATTTCTGGAACTGTAGTAAAAATCGGGAATCCCACGTTTTCTACACCTCCACTCCATACAAAACCTCCGTCACTTAATTTATACCAAACGTTAATATCCTTATACGTTTCTCCAATTAATGAATTTTCAATTGATATAGTTTCTCCTGTACTGTAAAACTTGTCCCCCGTATTGTTGTTAGGTAAGATTTCGGGTTTCCCGGTTCTTAAATTGAGTGGCACAAGAACTTTCGCGTTTATCATCCTTCCCGATTTAAAGGTGAAACACCACCACTTGCAGTAGTATCCGTTGAATCCATATCTTGTTTTACAGAAGTACGCAACTTCATTAGCTTATTCAACAAATCAAACCAGAACGGTGCGCCAAGAGAAATGGCAATGGCTGTAATGAGGAATCCAAAAAAATGATGCGATAACAGCCGGAAAAAGTAATCCCATTTTTCACATGGGCTAAAGCTGATTTTATTTCCGGATTCAATTTTTTTGTCATCATCCGATAAAGATGCAGCATCTATGAAGGGCATATAAGTTTTTTGATTCCTTGAATCCATGGATACTATTACAGTATCAGGCAACCAACTTCCAGATCCCAAAATAGTGTTGGCTTTGGTTATATCTTCTTCCAGTTGCTTTTTCACCTGATAGAGAGAATCACGTTGCGCTTCAGTTAAAGAAAAGTTTGCTGCGTTTGGCGTGTCGGGATGTGCCCCCACATAGGCCGTTGCCATAGAAACCAAATTATTACGGGCGTCTTTATCTGTTGAAAGCTTGCCAATGATAGTGAATGTATCAGCATTAAAAAACCAGGCAAGCATAAAGCCCAAAGCCAATAATACAACTTGTATTTTACGTTTATACCACTCTGTACATTGCTCCATGGTTCTATCAAACCATGCTTCCAGTTGAAGTTTGAATTTTACCAGGTCTCCATATGAATCATT
>JBBQWJ010000016.1:0-24803 GCA_038210685.1 Chitinophagales bacterium
AGCAGTAATTCAAAGCCATCTTGATTATTTAAAAAAAGAACAAAATCGCGTTCATAATTTAGTAAAAGCTGACGCGGCTACTCCGAAACAGTTGGACGACATCAATGCACAGGTAGAAGAATCGCAACAACAATTGAAAGCGGTTAACGAACAAGGCTCGGCTCAAACATCCGCACTGCAAACACAGCATTCTGGTATTTCTTCTGAAGTAAATCCTTTGTACATACAAATTCAACAAATAGAAGATCAGCTTCAAAAATCAAAAATCATTAACCCGATCAATGGAACTGTGCTTACCAAATTTGCTGAAGTTGATGAAATGGCGACTTTCGGAAAGCCTCTCTATTCAATTGCTGATTTATCAACTATCACTTTGCGCGCTTATATAACAGGAGATCAGTTTACATCTATAAAACTGGGACAAAAAGTGAATGTTTTTGTTGATGACAGATCAGGAAAAATGAAAGAATATGATGGAACAGTTTCATGGATCAGTGACAAGGCAGAGTTTACTCCAAAAACAATTCAGACAAAAGATGAACGTGCCAACTTGGTGTATGCAGTCAAAATAAACGTGCAGAATGATGGCACATTGAAAATAGGAATGTACGGAGAAGTTTCGTTTACTGCTAAAAAGTAATTATGGTTTCAGCTAAAGATTTAGTAAAAACGTATGGCAAAAAAAAGGAGGTTCTTGCTGTAGACCACGTTTCCTTTTCTGTAAATGACGCGGAAATCTTTGGTTTGATTGGTCCTGATGGCGCTGGTAAAACCAGTATATTCCGAATGCTTACCACTTTATTGTTACCAGACAGCGGATCCGCCACTGTAGAAGGTTTTGATGTGGTGAAAGATTATAAATCGATCAGGAATACGGTGGGTTATATGCCTGGAAAATTTTCGTTGTACCAGGATTTAAGCGTTGAAGAAAATCTTGATTTTTTTGCAACCGTTTTTGCAACCTCTATAAAAGAAAACTATGATCTGATCAAAGATATTTATGTGCAATTGGAACCTTTTAAAAAACGCCGTGCAGGAAAACTTAGCGGTGGAATGAAACAAAAATTGGCGTTATGTTGTGCGCTCATTCACAAACCTACCGTACTCTTTTTAGATGAACCTACCACTGGTGTTGATCCTGTTTCAAGAAAAGAATTTTGGGAAATGCTCAAACGTTTACAAAAACAAGGAATTACCATTTTGGTATCTACGCCTTACATGGATGAAGCTGATTTGTGTGACAGGATTGCTTTGATTCAAAATGGGAAAATATTATCCATTGACACGCCTGAAAATATTTCAGCAGCATATCCTGATAAATTATTTGCAGTAAAATCAAGCAAGATGTCAATGCTACTCAAAGAACTCTCGCGGTTTGATAAGGCAAAAGACAGTTATGCTTTCGGGGAATATGCGCACATTGTAATGGAAGGCCAACAATTCTCAACTGCTGAGGCATCAGATGAATTTGAAAAAGATTTAAAAAATTATTTACAGGATCAGGGCCTGGAAAATATACAGATCAAACCAATAAAAGCAAGTGTAGAAGATTCTTTCATAAAACTCTTGAAATAATAAGATGCCAGAAGTAGTAATAAAAACTGATAAATTAACCAAGCGTTTTGGAAATTTCACCGCTGTAGATGAAATAACGTTTGAAGTATTTAAAGGTGAAATATTTGGGTTCCTGGGGGCGAATGGAGCCGGGAAAACTACCGCAATGCGCATGCTTACCGGCTTATCCAACCCTACTTCCGGGAAGGCATCTGTAGCGGGGTTTGATGTGTATAAGCAAACGGAAAATATCAAAAAGAATATTGGTTATATGAGCCAGAAGTTTTCCTTATATGGTGATCTTACTGTTTTGGAAAACCTTCAATTTTTTGGTGGAATTTATGGCCTATCTGATAAGCAGATCAAAGAAAAGAGTGAGGAGTTGATTGAAGAATTGGAGTTGCAAAAACAAGCCAATAAATTGGTTGACGATTTGCCTTTGGGATGGAAACAAAAACTGGCTTTTTCAGTTGCTATTTTTCACAATCCAAAAATTGTTTTTTTAGATGAACCCACCGGAGGCGTTGATCCAGTGGCGAGAAGACAGGTTTGGAGTTTGATCTATGCTGCAGCCGATAAGGGAATTACCGTTTTTGTCACCACACATTATATGGATGAAGCAGAATATTGTAATCGTATTTCTATTATGGTTGACGGGAAAATTGTGGCGCTGGATTCTCCTGGTAATTTAAAAAAGCAATTTAATTCACAATCAATGGACGACGTTTTTCTTCAGTTGGCCCGTGGTGCAAAGAGAAATGAATAATTAAAAAATGAAACAGTTTTTATCATTTGTAAAAAAAGAATTCAGGCATGTGTTACGCGACAGACGGGTACTTCTAATTCTTTTCGGGATGCCGGTAGTGCAGGTTTTGTTGTTTGGTTTTGCTTTATCAAATGAAATAAAAAACACTAAAATTGTAATTGTAGATTACGCGAAAGATTATGCTTCACAACAAATCACCACTAAAATAGCTGCCAGTCACTATTTTGATATTGAAAAAAATCTTTTATCGCACGATCAACTTTTATCATCTTTTAAAAAAGGGAAGATCAAGGAAGCGGTTATTTTTCCTGCCAGCTTTGCCAAAGATTTATCCCATAAAGGTGGAGCACAGATCCAGGTCATTTCTGATGCAAGCGATTTAAATACATCCAACCAGATTACTGCTTATCTCACCAACATTATTCTAAATTATCAGGCGGAACAAAATCAACTTCAAAAAATTCCAATCCAAATTATTCCTGAAACAAGAATGCTTTACAACCCTGAATTAAAAGGTGCTCCGAATTTTGTTCCGGGTGTTATGGCAATGGTATTGTTGCTGGTTTGTGTGATGATGACTGCCGTGGCCATTGTAAAAGAAAAAGAAACGGGAACGATGGAAGTGCTATTGGTTTCCCCGATGAAGCCATGGACAATTATTGTTTCCAAAGCCGCACCTTATCTCATTTTATCATTGGTCGATCTTATTTCGATTTTGGTTTTAAGTGTTTATGTATTGGGTGTGCCGGTGGCAGGAAATATATTTTTGCTTCTGGCCGAAAGCACTTTGTTCATCCTTACATGCCTGATGTTGGGTATTCTCATTTCTATAGGAACCGCTTCACAGCAAATAGCGATGTTGATCTCTTTGGTTGGAATGATGATGCCTGCCTTGATGCTAAGTGGCTTTATGTTTCCGATAGAAAATATGCCATATGCGCTACAAATTATTTCCAACATCATTCCTTCCAAATGGTACTACATTATTGTGAAAAATGTGATGATAAAAGGAACAGGCTTTTCAGCGGTGTGGAAAGAAACATTGATACTAGCAGGCATTACTTTATTGTTATTTTTTGTGAGTTTGAAAAAATTTAAAATCAGGTTGCAATGAGAACTTTAAAAATTTTATTGCAAAAGGAGTTCAGGCAAATATTCAGAAATAAGATTATTTTAAGGATAACCATGGTGATGCCGATCATGCAATTTATCATCTTGCCGCTGGCCGCTAATTTTGAAATAAAGAATATTAATCTTGTAGTGGTTGATCACGATCATTCTGTTGATTCAAGGAAGTTATTGTCAGACATAACTTCTTCCGGATATTTTAGGCTGATAGACTATGATAACACTTTTGACGAGGCGTATAAATTTATTGAAACAGATAAGGCTGATGTGGTTTTAGAAATTCCTGTGGATTTTGAAAGAAACCTGGTTCGTGAAGGAAGCCAAAAAATATTTATTGCTTTTAATGCAATTAACGGCACTAAAGCCGGATTGGGCGCCAGTTACCTAAGAACAATTGTTTCAGATTATAATAAGGATATTTTGGTTGATTTAATACCTTCGACAAAAAATGCAAATAAAGCGGGAATAGATGTTGTTCCGCTGGATTGGTTTAACGCGCAAAGAAATTATCAGCTTTCGCTCATCCCCGGCATTCTTGGAATGTTGGTTACATTGGTTAGTGGTTTTTTAACGTCGCTTAATATTGTAAAAGAAAAGGAAATAGGAACTATCGAACAAATAAATGTTTCTCCCATCAGGAAAAGAGATTTTATTCTTGCTAAATTGATTCCCTTCTGGATTTTGGCAAACGTTATTTTCACATTGGGTTTGATACTTTCATACTTCCTCTATCATATCATTCCGCAGGGAAATCTGCTGGTTCTTTACGTTTTTCTAGCTGTTTATTTATTGGCGATTTTGGGTTTTGGATTATTAGTGTCTACATATAGTGAAACCCAGCAGCAGGCAATGTTTATCATGTACTTTTTTATGATGATTTTTTTATTGCTTGGAGGTTTGTTTACACCTATTGAAAGTATGCCTCATTGGGCGCAAATGATTACCAAACTTAATCCTGTTGCTTATTTGATCAATGTGATACGAATGGTGATGCTTAAAGGAAGTACTTTAAAAGATATTTTACCGGAATTAGGTTCTGTGGCTATTATGGCGGTAGTATTAAATGTTTGGGCAGTTTTGAATTATAAAAAGAAGATGTAATTCTTCGTTTGTTCTTTACCGCTACTAGTAACAGTAAACGAACTTTTTTCATTGATTTTTATTATGATTATTTCATCAGGATTTATTGCAAACAAGTAGATTTACGATTGTGAAGTATAGTTATTTTACGAATCCAACAGTAATTTCAGTAGCTGTAAAAACAGGCAGTAACGCTCTTGCACAGCCATGTGTGCCACCCTATCTTTGTTCCAGAAGTTGATTGATGTTCAACAAACATTAATCAAAATTCCAAATCCATTGAAAATATCAGTTTCCACTAATCCCGGAAAAACCGAAATAAAATCTGATATCAATCAACTTCTTTTTTTTTTGAATTCAAGTCCTTAGAAAAATAATTATCCCGATGAAAACCAGGCCATAATCCAGCCTCAAATTTATCCTCGAAAAACTGAAAACCCACAGGTTAAATTATTAAAACTTCCGCAGTAAAATGCGGAAGTTTTTATTTGATAGAAATTATTTTATCGATTATTTGTTTGTTTACTATTAAAAAGGCAGCCGTTTCGACTGCCCTTTTAATTCATTTACTGCAAACCTATAAGCCGGATTCTGTGTTCCGCCAGGAGGCGGACGGTTATCATTTATCTGGCTGCTGCATTACTGCAACAATCTTGCTGCCTACCCTTCAGCATCAGGCGAGCCGCCTTCAGGCGCTGATATACGTGGCATTGCAGTACACAAGGTTTACCCATAATTACAATTACTTGTAACCATCGTGAGCTCTTACCTCACGTTTTCACCCTTATCCGCCAGCTGGCGGACGGTAATTTTCTGTGGCACTCTCTTCCCGATCCTTCGACAAGCTCAGGATCAGGACCGGCTATTAACCGGTGTGTTGCTCTATACTGTCCGGACTTTCCTTCCCGCTGCTAATACAACGGAACGATAACCCGGTTTGCAGCGTATACGAAGTTACGATTTTAAAATGCAGCTTTTAAGTGTTTAATAAGCTAATATTGGAAATAAATCTCTGTTGCCCCAAACCCGAAATTTGCATGGTATTGATTGGCGAAAGTGCGCACTTCTTTTTTTGTTTTTAATATTTCATGAATCTCGTTCCGCAGTTTACCGGTTCCTACTCCATGAATTACGATGAGGTTTGGCTGTTGATGCGCAACAGCCAGATGATAGTATTTTTCAAAATTGCTTAATTGAATGGTAAGTATTTCAAAATTGCTAAGGCCTTTCCAGTTGTCGGTTAATTTTTCAATGTGCAAATCCACAACTGAACGAGCTGGTTCCAGTTTTTCTTTTAATTGAGAAATATTATAAAGTTGTCCACCTCCATTATAGTAATCAGGAATTACCTCTTCCATTTTATCAGGATAATGATCAAAAAGAATAAATGAAAAAGTTGGTTCATTTTTCAACTTCATCTCTTCTATCTTTTGAAACAATTGTTTCGCCTTTATTTTGAAAGTAGTTTCATAATGATCTGCCTTATTTTTATTTTTTGTGAGCAATGAAAAATCAAATTCAAACTTTGGTGCATCATTCATTTCTTCAAAAGGAATATCATTAAGATAGAATTCATTGAAGGGTAAAATCGTGTTGGATAAATGAAAATCCGGTGAGCCTTTAAATTTTATTTGGTAGGAAAATCCGTATGATTCTTTGGTTTGATTGAGAAGGTAAATTTTAAATTTTTCCACCACATCATCATCAAAAATATCTTTATCAAAAATCGGCAAGAAAGACAACCAAACACCGGAATGAACCTGTAGGTTTTTAGCAGTTGGTTCTTTTTTTAAATTATCTATATAAACCTTTTCTTTTTTGGGAACCACAATTTTTTTCTCTGAAAATCTTTTGAAATAAGGAAAATCAATCTGGTCTGTGTATACAGGAAACTGCACGCCTTTCACATCTACCAACACAAGATCTTTATCAATAATTTCCACTACTTCACCTTCCTCCTGCGAGTGTAAAAGCAAAACTGTATCGCCTAACTGGTATTTCATTTATCAAAGATACTTTGGTTATTTTTTTTGCTTCCTTTACTTTTTTTGTTTTCTAACAGAAGGAATAAGTTTTGGAACTCTTTTCATATAATTCCGGTAATTCCCTCCGAATTCATTTATCAATTTTCTTTCTTCAAAAATAATTCCGATTAAAATGTAGAGCGTTAATAATATCGCTGCGATCAAATTACTGAGTGTGGGAAATATAAAAAAAAGGCCGAACACAAAAAGAATCGTTCCTGAATACAATGGATGGCGTACATAATTATGTATACCGGTAACTTTTAATTCAGGAGTAGCTACGGAAGTAAAAATTGATCGGATACCACTCAGCAACAAGAAATATTTTTTAATCGAAATAAGCATTATTACAACGCCGGGAAGAATCAAAAAAATGATCGCCAGGTATTTTATTAATATTGATTTAATGAGCAATGGGCTTGTAAAAGAATATTGGTAGAGGAGCAACGCCAATAATGCAATAAATGCAATAGTCGAATAGCCTAATCTGTAATAACGAAAATATTTCCCAAGATTTTTTTTGAAATAGGATTTCACAACTGTAGCCGCCAGCACACTGTGGAGCGCGTAATAAACGATCCACAAGCCGGTCAGTATCCAATGTTGTTGGTTCAATTTTTTTTTAGAAAAGATAAGGAAATTACGGGGATAAAGTTTTCTGAAAATTCTTACTACTAGTAGTAAACAAACTTTTATTGCAGATCTTAATTTTATAAGTTTTTCTCTGGCAAGCAAATTAAGGAAGTTTTTTTAGAGAAACTTACCGGGCTTCAGATAGCATTTCTAAAGAAGCATTACTGCCGCGTTTTGAAAGTGAAAGAAATTTTTCTACCACTATTTATTATTTATTGCGTAAGGGAGAGCATCCTTTATTTCATCGAATAAAAAGTGATGAGTGCTGGTATTTTTATGCCAGTGAAACACTTTTGATCCATATTCTGGAACCCCCGGGAAAATATTATTGCATCAAACTTGGGTCAAATATTTATTTGGGAGAAACTTTTCAGTTTGTGGTGCCTGCCATGGCATGGTTCGCTGCTGAACAGGCTGTAGAAAGCTCGTTTAGCCTTACTGCTTGTACGGTAGCGCCAGGATTTTTTTTTGTTAATTTAGAAATGGCAGAAAAAGCAAACTTATTAACCTCATTTCCTCATTATAAAAATATTATTTGCCGTTTGAGCAGGTAATTTCTGGTTATTTTATCTAACCATTTATTGCAATATCATCTTCCAGATTTCTTCAATGGTTTGTTTGGCATAAAAACTTTTTTTAGCAGAAGCCTTGTTGAAGTTGATCAACGAATTACAATTCGCCATAGTGTGATCAGGAAAAATAGTTTCTATGATGTTTGTATTTATCAAAATTTCAATACCATCTTTTTGGGTTACTTTAATAAATTGGGACATAAATAATTTTTTAGTTTACGATTTACAATTTTGTTTCAAAAAATATCAATTTAATTTAAATTCCTAAATTTCGAATGCCAGGCTCCGGATTTAGATTTCCTTTTTATTCGAACAATTTCTATAGCTACATCGTGTTTTTACGTAATAAAACCGTAATTCTTTAATTGAAAAAATCAGCAATATTGCTATTGCATAGCCCTCCTTCTTTTTTATTTTTGTTCCAGAAGTTGATTGATGTTAATAAACATTAATCGTGATCCAAATCCGTTGATCCCGATAGCTATCGGGACCTTAATCCTGAAAAACCAAAAAAATCTGATATCAGTCGACTTCTTTTTATCCAATATCTGTAGTTAAGCCGAACCCGAAGGAAATACTAACCCTCAAAATTCGTAAAATTTAAACCTGAAAAACCAAGAAACCCAGGATTAAATTACTAAGAAAGCTTCCGGAGAAATCCGGAAGCTTTCTGTTATAGAGACCTTATAGTTTTTTGAATTTATTTTTCCGAAATCATTTGTAAACAAACAGGTCTTGGAATATGAATTTGCTTTCCAGTGTTTGTCAATAATCCGGTTTCCTGGTCTCTTTTGAAAATGATAATACTTTCTGAATCCTGGTTGGCCACCAGCAAATAATTTCCCGAGGGATCAATGATGAAATTCCGTGGATGCTCGCCCATAGTTGATTGTGTTCCTTTCAAAGTTAATTTTCCTGAACCAGTATCGATTGAAAAAATAGCGATAAGATTTAGATCGCCCCGATCAGAAGCATAAAGAAATTTTCCATCAGGTGATATCATAATTTCAGCACCATCTTTTATACCGCCAAAGCCTTTCGGGAAAGTACCGATGTCCTGCACCTGGGTTAGTTTTCCATCATCGTAAGCATAAACCGTAACATTGGCTCCCATCTCATGCATCAGGTACACAAACTTTTTATCTTTTGAAAAGGTAATATGCCTTGGACCTGTACTGTCTGCCGATTGCGCAATGGAAGTAGATGGCACAGTAAGTGGCGTTTTGCTGTTGGGGTCGAATTTGTAAACCATCAACTTATCCAATCCTAAATCAGGGGTGAGAAGATATTTTTCATCAGGCGAAAAAACCGTTTCATGTACGTGAGGCGTAGCAATTTCGCCCGGTTTTTTATAGATAGAATCATAAATGATCTGTGTGTAAGGTTGAACCGAACCATTTGCATTTATAGGAAATAAGGTTGCAGTTCCGCTGCTATAATTGGCTACAGCAAGCCATTTATTATCCTTGGTTGTTGAAATATAACAGGGATCATCACCTCCGGAAGCTGTGGTATTTATAAAATTAAGTTTTACGTTTTTTTTGTCGAATGAATAAGCCGTTACTCGTCCCGGATTGGCGCCGTTCGTTTCATTTACTGCGTACACATATTTTTGATCTTTCGAAATAGTAAGATAAGAAGGATTTGTAACGCTATCGGTATTCCATATAGGTTCTGCTTCGCCGGTGGCAGAATTAAAATCATAAATATAAATGCCTTTACTGGTAGTGTTAGTGTAAGTGCCGATAAAAAGATAATATTTTTGGGCAGAACAGGAAGCCAATAAAAAAAGCAGGAAGAAAGGAATTACTGATTTCAGAAGATTTATTTTTTTCTCCATTTTGAGTGATTGAATTGTAAATATTAGAATTGTTTTTTTGTTTTTTAATGTTCTTTTTTAATTTCAAACTTCTTAAAAAAAGTTGATTCTTTTTTTGAAACGATTACTTCTTCAACTTGTGCCCTGTCCGGCCCGAATTTGCACCAGTTTATAAAAGCTTGCACATCTTTTTCTTCCCCTGAAATCATTGCTTCCACTTTTTGATCGTTTCGGTTTTTTATCCAACCGGTGATGTTTAGTTTTTGCGCTACATTTTTTGAAGAACCCCTAAAAAAAACACCCTGCACTTTTCCACTAAGCAATAGATGAACGGTTTCCATACCTCAAAGATAATTAACCTGGAGGAATGAAATTCTTCGGCATTTTATTTTTCAGCTTTATCCTCCAGGGATGCAAGCAGATACACAAGTGATGCGGTTCCATCCATTGTTGGTTCATTGGTGCTGTAATCTCCGTAATCATCGTGGTAAACGGCAAGATTGCTTTGAAACTGAGCATACTCATCACCGTTATACAATGTGATGCCGATCAAACTTTTATAAATACTGGTATAAACCGGGCCATCAACCATTCCTCCGTAAATAGGATATTTTTTTAAATGAGTAAAGGCCGAATGAGGATCAACCGGCGTGTCACCCCATGATGGCAATCCATAAATCATGCTCGTTCCCCAGGGATTGCAACCAAAAAGCCAATCAATATTTGCCTGTTGAAGTTCTGCAAATGAATCATCTCCTGACAATTTTTGATACCATACACATTGGATGGCAAAAGATGTTGTAAGATTATTGCTGCACCAGATAAATGGCACACCGCGGTAAAAGGCGTTTTCTTTTGCACGGCTCCAAACATCTTCAATTCCTTGTTTATAATAACTGGTTATCGAATCTCTTTCGCTCCCTTTTAACTGCTTTGCCAGTTCATAATGTCCAAGGTTTATGAATGGATAGTATTGATAATGATTGGCAGTGTCACGATAAAACCATGGAGTTATTTTTTCCTGCTGCGAGTATTTAAAAGAAGAATCTAATAATTGGTGTCGGCTATAGCTATAATTGTTTGCAGATCTTGCCAGCATTGCAAAAGCGAGTTCCATATCATCTGTCCAGTTATCTTCTGCATAGATGTAAGGCGATTTTACAGAAACTGTTTGTGTAACTCCGGGTTTGATCAAAGCATATTTTATGGCGCTTTGGGCATGAGCGGATAATTTTTTTGCATAACCAGGATTTGATCTTTGATACAGAGAAGCTCCTAATGAAAAGGAACTCGCAAATTTTGCGGCCGTTGAACTCGTTCCCGTAGTATGATTCATAAATTTTCCACGCTGTTGGGGTTCCCCATTAATAAAATATACCGGCCGTTCAAATCCTTTTCCATAAAAAGTATCTTCGTTGGGAATACGCATTGTTTGATGATCCCGGTCATCGGCAATTTGATTAAACATCCAATCGGGGCGTGGATTCATTTTTAAAAGCCAGTCGAGGCCCCATTTTGCTTCATCCAACACATCAGGAATTCCATTTTTCCCATCGAGCCCGTTTGCTTTTTTTTCATCATCAAAAACATTTGGAAAATCACGGTATGCTGCCAATAAATGCCATGTGGCATTTGCAGAAGTCGTCGAATACTGAAGGTAATCGGAAGCGTCATGCCAACCTCCCACCACATCAATATGAGTGCTATCCGGCATCGGCCCGTACATAGTATAGCCATCATGAGTATGACAGGAATCTTTCAGAAAAGGATTGAAACCGCTTCGTTGTTGGCGTAAATAAAAAAGGCAGAAACCGGCTGTTCCTTTATAAACATCTTTACTAATCCTAAATGAAGGAGAAAGCGCTTTTCCTGCTCTTAGATAATAAGTGCCTGTTTTTATAAAGGAAGAAAAATTAAGGCGATATGTGCTTGTAAAAGGGCCATAAGCGCCAAATGGTTTTCCTGGTTTTCCCGTAAAAACAATTCTTCCCGAAGCAGAATCAACTAATTGAAATGATGTTATTGCTGATTCATCTTTACTGCACCAAACCGCAACCTTAATGCTATTTGGCATGTATCCCAGCCAGTTAATCCTGATCCATTGATCGGCGTTTTCTTTTACTTTAAAAGAAAAAATTAAACCGGTTATTAAAAAAATTAAAGCGGTTCTCATGATTTAATAATTTTCCCATCCAAAACAGTAAATTCAGGTTGATAATCTTTTGAAAAGATGGTTAGATTGGCTTTTAATCCAGGTTCAATTTTCCCACGGTCGTCCATGCTTACAACCATTGCAGGATACGTAGAAGCCATGCGCAGCGATTCATCCAAAGGAATGTCTGCTTGCTCAACACAATTTCTAACTGCGGTGAGCATCGTAAGCAATGAGCCTGATAACGTTCCGTCAGGTAAAGTAAACCGGTCTTTTTGTTTTACATGAATGTAAGCGCCTTCCTTATTTTCTTCAACAGCATCCGTGATCAGGAACAACCTTTCTTTCATGATCTGTTTGCTCATTCTTAGGGTATTAAAATCAACATGAATACCGTCGGCAATAATGCTTGCATATACATTTTTTGAAAGGTAAACAGCACCGGGTAAACCTGTACCACGGTGATGGATAGACGACATGGCATTAAATAAATGAGTATTAGTGGAAATGCCGTTTTCGTAGCCTTTTATCGCTTCTTCAAAAGTAGCATTGCTGTGGCCCGCGGAAACTACCACACCGTTATCTTTTAATAACTTAATAATTTCAGGATCGCACATTTCCGGCGCAAGGGTCATTATTTTTATTACACCATTTGCTTCTTTTAATAATTCTTCTACTTCTTTTTTCTCTGGTCGTTTAATATATTCAGTAATATGAGCCCCTCGTTTTACAGGATTAATGTAAGGCCCTTCCAAATGTAATCCCAACACTGCTGGGTGTGGGTTTTCTTTTACCACTTTTATCGCCTCATGAAAAATTTGCATTGAATTGGTAGCAAGTGTAGGACAAAAGCCAGTGGTTCCAACTTTCAAAAGTGCTTCTGTCATTGCTTTTAAAGCTTGGGCAGAAGGTTTGTTGGAAAACAAAAAGCCACCACCACCATAAATTTGTAAATCAATTAAACCGGCTGATATGATCAAATCCTTACAATCAATTATTTCAACATTTTCAGGAACTGATTCGCTTGCGATAATTTCTTTTATCCTATCATTTTCAATTACCAGCGCTTTCCCATTTAATTTTTCTTTACCTGTGTAGATAGTGGAATTAATAAAAGCCGTTGCCATGATATATTTCTTTTAAAAACGAATACGTTATTGAATCTATTCGTTCAAATTTAGTGATACAAAACAATAAGTATAATAAAAATGTAATTCCTGGAAGATGGTTGATTTTTGATTTAACTTTGCACCCATCATTTCATTACTGTTGAAAAAACAGCAAATCTATTCACATGAGCCAACAACCTTTCCAGAAATTTATTAATCCGAAAAATAATGCTGCTGTAAAAGAAAAACACAAGCAGGACAAGAAAAAAGCTAAGAAACAAAGAGCGAAGGATATCGAAAAACATTTTGAGGAAAAACGCGCAGCACGCACCCGCGGTTTTGAAAAAAAACCTGAGCCTGAAAAGAAATTCAATAAAAGACAAAAATATCCGCAGGGCAAAACAGAAATCTCTGAAAAAAGTTCGTTTACTGCTGATGTAAAAAAGAATTCAACTGTTGCCGAAATGCCTTTAAATAAATTTTTGGCTCATTGCGGTGTTACTTCAAGACGCGATGCGGTTCAATTAATTATTGATGGAAAAGTTACCGTAAACAAAAAAGTTGTAACTCAGCCGGCTTTTAAAGTGAATGAAAAAGATGATGTGTTTTACAACGGTAAAAAATTATTTGTTACCAAAAACCTTGTCTACATTTTATTGAACAAACCCAAAGATTATATCACTACAACCGATGATCCACAAAATAGAAAAACCGTTTTGCAACTTACTAAAAACGCTACTGATCAAAGGATTTACCCGATAGGAAGACTTGACAGAAATACTTCCGGAGTTTTACTGTTAACCAATGATGGCGAGCTTACGCAAGAGTTGACACACCCCAGTTTTAATGTAAAAAAAGTATATGAAGTAAAGCTTGATAAACCTTTGACCAAAAATGATTTTGAAAAGATATTGAAGGGGATAAAATTGGAAGACGGTGAAATTTTCGCAGATTCTTTAGCATATGCCGATTCAAAAGACAAATCAGTTATTGGTATTGAATTGCACAGCGGCCGTAACAGGATTGTGCGCAGAATTTTTGAATACTTAGGTTATGATGTAAAAGGGCTCGACAGGGTGATGTATGCCAATCTTACCAAAAAAAATGTGGAACGAGGCAAATGGCGTTATCTTGGTGAAAAGGAAATACGTTTATTAAAATACATGAACAAGCAGAAAAATGTTAGTGGGGCTGGGAATAACCCAAAATCTGTAAAAACCACGCCTGCTAATAATCAGAAGAAAAAATAATTAATAGTGAAGGGATTTAATATACTATTTGAAAATGATGATTTTGTTGCGGTAAATAAAGAGCCGGGGATGCTTACCATACCGGACAGGCATGATGATACGCAATTGTCATTGTACAAAATTTTGAATCAGAAATACGGTAAAATTTTTATCGTGCACCGGCTCGATCGGGATACAAGCGGTTTAATTCTTTTTGCAAAGAACGAAGCTACCCACAAATATCTTTCGCAGTTATTTGAACAAAGAAATATCGAAAAAAAATATTTGGGAATTGTGCGGGGAAGTATGCCTGATAAAAAAGGTTTGATAAATGAACCGATAGCAGAACATCCTGTAAAAAAAGGCATGATGGCTATTAATAAAAAAGGAAAAGCTTCATTAACCAATTATGAAGTTTTGGAAGATTACGGCATTTATTCTTTGGTTCAGTTTGAAATACAAAGCGGAAGAACGCACCAGATAAGGGTTCATACAAAATCGCTCGGACATCCAATTATTTGTGATGAAGCGTATGGTGATGGAAAAGCGATCCTGCTTTCCTCCTTCAAAAAGAAATATAAATTAAGTCAGAACGAATTGGAAGAGCGGCCAATCATAAACAGGCTGGGCCTGCATTCCTTTAGTTTGCATTTTAGGGATGTTAATGCAAAAGATTTTTTTATTGAAGCTCCTTTACCAAAAGATATGAGAGCTCTTTTGCAGCAATTGAAAAAGAATCGTAGAGTGGCTTAGTAAAAAATTAAAGGATACAATGTTTTCACATCGTACCCTTTTTAACTCATAAAAAAATATCTTACAAATTTGGCTGTGGCGTATAGCGCAAATAAGGCTTCACTTCTTTTACGCCTTTCGGAAATTTCACTTTTGCATCTTCGGTGCTTATTGCAGTAGAAACAATTACATCTTCACCTTCCTTCCAGTCTGCAGGGGTAGAAACACTGTAATTTGAAGTAAGTTGTAAAGAATCAAGCACTCTCAGAACTTCATTAAAATTTCTTCCGGTAGATGCCGGGTAAACGATCATCAATTTAATCTTTTTATCAGGCCCGATGATAAATAATGAACGTACTGTTGTAGTGGCTGATGCCTTGGGATGAAGCATTCCGTAAAGATTAGCTACTGTTTTATCCTCATCTGCAATGATTGGGAAATCAACTGTTACATTTTGTGTTTCATTGATATCTTTTTTCCATCCAATATGCTGATCTAAAGGATCTACACTTACTGCAAGAACTTTGGTATTTCTTTTTTCAAACTCTTTTTGTAACGCTGCCGTCCTTCCTAATTCTGTTGTACAAACTGGTGTGTAATCTGCGGGATGAGAAAAAAGTATTCCCCAGCTATCGCCAAGATAATCATAGAAATTAATTTTTCCTTCTGTCGTTTCTGCTGTAAAATCGGGAGCGGTGTCGCCTAGTTGTAAACTCATGTTTATTTATTTTATTTATTAAGAAATTTTTGCAAATATATGTTATCCTACAATTTTAGTAGACTTTTATTTAATAAATTTGCAGGGGTTTAAATATATTTATCTTTCTTCCATCAAAATATTTGCCAACAATGCTTTCAAAAAAAACGCAGTATGCTTTCAGGGCTCTTGTTCATCTTGCAGAAAATTATGGAAAGGATCCTGTAAAGATTTCTACAATTTCCATTCAGCAAAAAATTCCTTTAAAATTTTTGGAACACATTCTTAATGACCTAAAGAAGGCAGATATGCTTGAAAGCAAAAAAGGCAAAGGCGGCGGCTATAATTTAAAAGTTTCTCCAAAAAAATTAAATCTTGCAACGGTTATAAGAATTATTAACGGGCCGATTGCCTTACTTCCATGTGTAAGTTTAAATTTTTATGAAAAGTGTATTGATTGTGACGAAAAAACCTGTGGAATGCGAAAAATGATGCTGATTGCGCGCGACGCGACTTTGAAAGTACTTGAAAAGAAAACACTTTATGATATGATGGTGGAATAATGTGAAAATTGGAAAATGTGAAAAACCAAAAAAGCTGTAATCCAAATAAAAAGTTTCTACTTCAAAAAAATAAAGGCAGATGTAATTTTTACAGTACCCTCCTTTGGAGGGCAGGGAGGCTTTTTTATTTTCCTGAAGCTCTTGCCACACTACTTCTCCCAAAACGATTTTTAACCTCATCTACTGCTTTATACAAAGTCTTTTTTCTTTCTGTATCACTAAACAAATTTGCCTGCAAAGATTGATTGCTGAAATCGCTGAGGCGTACTCCTAATAACCGAACCGGTTTTCCTTTTTTATATAGTTTATTGAAAAGTGCTTTTGCAACAGGAATGATTTCATCATCTGCGGAAGTATAGGGAATGGTTGTTTGTTGAGAATTGGTTTCAAAATCAGGATACCTGATTTTGATAGTAACACAGGCAGCCGATTTTGCTTCCTGTCTTAGTTTGAAGCAAATGATTTCTGTCATTCTTACAATTTCACTCATTAAAATTTCAATATCCGTTACGTTTTCAAAAAAAGTATTTTCTTTTGAAATGGATTTTGCTTCGCGGTATTGAGCAATAACAGAAGTGTTTGTTCCCTGCGCTCTATGCCACAAATCAAATCCCCACTTTCCTAATAATTTTTCAAGATTTTCGGCTGTTGTGTTATGGATATCGCGAATCAATTTTATCTTATGATATTCTAAAATTTTATTGGATTGATCGCCAACTCCTGGAATTTTATTGACTTCCAGCGGAGCCAAAAATTCTTTTTCTTTTCCTAAAGGAACCTGCAAAAATCCATTTGGTTTTGCCTCATTGGTAGCCATTTTTGCTACCATTTTATTTTTAGCAATTCCAAAAGAAATAGGAAGCCCGGTTTCCTCCATAATTAATTTTCGCAAGTCAATAGTCCATTTTAATGGATCAAAAAATTTATCCATTCCCTGCAGGTCAATATAAAATTCATCAACCGACGCTTTCTCAAATAAAGGCGCTTTTGAAGCAATAATATCCGTAACCCATTGTGAATATCTTGAGTATTCGCTATAAGTTCCTGAAATAACGATCGCTTGTGGACACAGTCGCATAGCGGTTTTCATTGGCATGGCAGAATGAACGCCAAATTTACGCGCTTCATAAGTGCAGGTAGTTACAATGCCGCGTTCATTTTTTCCGCCCACAATTACAGCCTTTCCTTTTAAAGAAGGATCTTTCAAAATTTCAACCGAAACGAAAAAAGAATCTAGATCGAAATGAGCGATAATATTTGATGGAACGGCGGACATAAGGAATGTAAATTTACAAATTCCCTTTCATCAGGCATCTTTATAAATATCCAATAATCCCTCAGGCAGATTTACATATAACCGCCGGTTTTTTTTGTCAATTTTTTCAAGTGAATTTTCGTGAATTGGTATCAACACTTCTTTGCCTCCAACAATAATGCGGCATAAAACCTGGTGCGGTTGCTCGATCACTTCCAGCACTTCGCCCAGTTCTTCCTTATTATCAATTACCATAAATCCTAAAAAAGATATTGGAGCTGAAGCAGCGGCAAATTTTTTAAAATCATTTTCAGTTAGCCAAACTTCTTTTTTTACCAGGAAGCGAGCCTCTTCTTTTGATTCAATTCCTTCCAAAGAAATAAATATTTCCTTGTCATTTTTTATTTTAGTTGCCGTAATAAAATAAGGAAGAAAGGAATTCTCAGTCTCTTCAATAAAAATGGCTTCCAGACCTTTTAAAGAAGTTTTTTTGCCAAGATTATGTTGAAGCACTAATTGCCCCTGCACGCCAAATGTGGCTGCGAGTTTTCCTATTTTAAAGTATTCGTTCATTGGGTGCAAAAGTAAAATAAAGATATGAGGACTGCCTTCCTGCTAGTAAAGCAACAAATTTTAGGGATTTTCATTTTGGCCCGAAATAAAAAAAGTGAACGTCAATTAAGACGTTCACTCTAAACTTAAACTTACAATTATGAGAAAACTATTTTTTATACACCCATGTAACTTCTTAACAGGTTACATCCTGAATAGGTTTGCAATTTTTTTAAGGCTTTATCTTTTATTTGTCTCACTCTCTCTCTTGTGAGGCCATAACCTGATGCTAAATCTTCGAGGCTTACCGGTTCGTCAATGCCTATTCCATAAAAAGAACAAATCACTTCCTTTTGCCGTGGAGTAAGCAACGATAACGATCGTTGAATTTCCTGGCGTAAAGAATCATCAAACATTATTTGTTTATCGGCGCTATCGGCGTTTGAATTTTCCAACACATCCATTAAGGTGTTTTCTTCTCCTTCGCTCATCGGTGAATCCATGCTTACATGCCTTGCTGCAACATTCATTGTGGCTGAGACTTCTTCGGTTTCTACATTGAGATAAATTGCTAACTCCTCAACACTTGGCGGACGTTCAAATTCCTGTTCGAGATGAGAATACGCATGGCTGATCCTTTTGGTTAATCCCACTTTATTTAAAGGCAGTCTTACAATCCGGGCCTGCTCAGCCAGCGCCTGCATAATGCTTTGGCGAATCCACCAAACTCCATATGAAATAAATTTGAATCCTCTTGTTTCATCAAAACGTTGCGCTGCTTTTATCAATCCAAAGTTTCCTTCATTTATAAGATCGGGAAGACTAAGTCCCTGGTTTTGGTATTGCTTGGCTACTGAAACCACAAAACGTAAATTAGCTTTGGTAAGTTTATCCAACGCTTTTTGGTCGCCTTGTTTTATAAGCTTAGCCAATCGCACTTCTTCTTCAGGGCTTATCATTTCAACTCTTCCAATTTCCTGAAGGTACTTTTCTAAACTTTCACTCTCACGGTTGGTAATGGATTTAGAAATCCTTAATTGACGCATACTCATACAGTGATAAATTTAATTTGATTGAATTAATTTGGTTAAAGAGTTAGTTCTGTCTTATTAATGTTTTTATGCTGTAGTAAACGTAAATCAGGTGTGATTAAGTATGTTTCAAAAAAATATTAATCCTTTTTTAGTATAAAAAAGTTTTATTTTTAAATAAATCCCTAAAAAAAATGATAAATGTGGTCTGTTAGTTAATTTATTTTCTATTATTGCAGATAATGACTTTATCAATATTAAGATGAGTAAAAAAATACAATACACTGTTGAGTATCCGGTAAGATGTTCTCCTGCCATTTTGTTTGAATTTCTTTCTACTTCTTCAGGCTTACAGGAATGGTTTGCTGATAAGGTGGAAGATGAAGATGGCGTTTTCAGCTTTTCATGGTCCGGGGGTGCCGCGGAAGAAGCGCAGGTGGAAGAAACAGAAGAAAATAAATTAATTAAATTTCATTGGCTGGATTCACCAAAGGATGAATTTTTCCAGTTTAGTATTGAAAGATCAGAAGTAACCAATCAAACGATTTTGGTGATTCAGGATTTTGCTGAAAAGAAAGACATCAAAGATCAAAGCCAACTTTGGGAAACACAGGTTAAAGATCTTTTTCATCGCCTGGGAAGCTGATTTTTATAAATTCAATAATTTCTTCAAAAGAACTTTCTAAGAATTTAGAAGCTGAATTCCATTTGGCCAATTCTATTTTCTTTGCGATTTTCAAAAAATTTTTTTCAGCCAGCTTTTTAATTTCGTCTTCTCTTAGTTCATTAATATTTACAAAATTAGATGGATGAAAATGATGCTGCCATTCGTTTTCATTTATAGCTACTGAAAAGTCATTTTCCTTCAAAAATTGTATTGCTTTAGGAAAATTTGAGATCTTTTTAAAATTTTCACCCGAAAGATGAAGGGAAACACTAAAAAAATTTCCCCACCAAAACATGGTTCTGATTGCAAAAATTTTTTCTTTACTGAACTGTGCCGGGTAATCAAGTATGGCATAGGGGAGACCTTTGTAATTTTCACCTTTTGAAATTTTTCCTCCCGGTTTTTGTAATGCTTCAGGTAGAAAGAGTTTTTCTTTTAGGATAATTTTTTTATAATCATTGTGCAATCGTCCAAGAAGATGGTATACTTTTTCTATTATTAATTGTTTTGTAAAAATCCATTCGGTATTATTTACCAATTCCATTTCGCGGCCTGAAAGCTGTATTTTTGCTTCTTCATTCATTTTTGAAATTTACAACAAAAGAGTTAACGCTTCCGTATTTTAGATGTTCAAAAAACTTGACAAATTAATATTAAAAGCTTTTGTGTGGCCCTTTATCGCTACTTTTTTCATAACACTATTTGTGTTTATGATGCAAATATTGTGGAAGTATATTGATGATCTTGTAGGCAAAGGACTTGATATGCTGACGCTCATCAAATTTTTAATTTACGCAAGTGCAACTTTGGTAACGCTGGCTATGCCTATCGCAATCCTTATTTCTTCCATAATGACATTTGGAAAATTGGGTGAAAATTTTGAATTGGTTGCCATTAAATCTTCCGGTATTTCTTTGTTGCGTTTTATGCGGCCTTTGTTTTTAGTTACCCTTCTTCTTTCAGGCGTTGCATTTTTATTTGCCAATTATATAGCACCGGTTGCCAATTTAAAATTTGCGGTTATCTATCATGATATTTATGAAAAAAGTCCTGCTTTTGATTTAAAAGATGGCGTTTTTTATAATGGTTTCAGGGGCTTTTCTATTAAAGTAGATAAAAAAGATAAAGACAGAAGTACGTTGCATAAAGTGTTGGTATATGAGCAAACGAATAGCGTTCAGGATAATACCATCATTTCTGAAAGCGGAAAAATGTTAATGAGCAACGACAAAAAATTTCTCGAATTTAAATTAGAAAACGGCAACAGGTACCAGGAAAATGGAAATTTTAACTATACAAACAATGAGTTTATTGATTTGCAGTTTAAGGAATACACTAAACTTTTCGACCTCAGCCAGCTCAATCTTCAAAAAACATCCGACAGTCTGTTTATGAATAACATCCGGATGAAAACCATGCGACAATTAAATGTTGACCTGGATTCTTTGAAGCGCGCGCCTGATTCACTTTTTAAAAGAAACCTCACTGAGCTTGCTTCTTATGTGAAGTATTCAAAATTTAAAGATAGCACAGCTACAAAAAAAGAAGTAACGGCTGTAAAAGAAAAAGAAGATCTGGCGGTTAAAAAAGTGCGCACTTTTGATTCTATGATTCCTGATAGCATGGAAACTACCGTATTTGACCAAACATTAAACCAGGTGAATAATGCGCGCAATCTTTTGCAGGTAACGGCAGCAGATTATAAAGCTCAAAATGATGACATAACGCTACATCAAATAGAATGGCATAAAAAATTATCTGTTTCTATCGCTTGCCTTGTGTTATTTTTTATTGGTGCTCCTTTAGGATCTATTATTCGTAAAGGCGGACTGGGATTACCTTTAGTGATGGCGTTGTTGTTTTTTATGGTCTTTTATTTATTAAACATTTTTGGTGAAAAGTTTACAAAAGATCAAGTTCTTATTCCTATAGTTGGAATGTGGCTGCCGGTGATTATTCTTTCGCCGTTAGGATTTTTTCTTACTTATAAAGCCATGCATGATTCTCAATTATTTAATAAAGAATACTATTATCGTTTATTTAAAAATATAAGATCGGGAATAAATCGTGCGGTAGGAATATTTAATGGAACTCCAAATGCCTGATAAGTAATCATCTGAAATCTGAACAGGTTCTCCTTTAATTGTCTCAGCCTTTGCTCAAGAAGCAACTGATAAGAAGCAACTAAAACAAAGGCTGATAAATTGAAAAGCAATCTGGTGCAAATGTAAAGAATCCTAACATTCAAAACCAATATTTTATGAGGATTTTTTTGCATTTTTGCTAATTGTGTTTGTTGTAACATATCCTTGTAAAAAGATTTATATTCGCCCTGTTTCATTATAAAAAACACCCACATCGTTATGGAAGAATGGAAAGAATTTCACGAAAAAAATAAAGACAGATTTTTAAATGAGATGATGGAGTTGCTTCGTATTCCTTCAGTAAGTGCCAAAAAAGAACACAAAGATGATATGGCAAATTGTGCTGAGGCGGTTAAAAAAAGCTTACTGGATGCAGGGGCAGACAAGGCGCAGGTAATGGCGACTAATGGCTTCCCGGTAGTGTATGCTGAAAAAATTATTGATAAGAATAAACCAACTGTTTTGGTTTACGGTCACTACGATGTGCAGCCTGCCGAACCGTTGGAACTTTGGGATAGTCAACCTTTTGAGCCGGTAATAAAAGACGGAAAAGTTTTTGCGCGCGGATCAGCCGATGATAAAGGCCAGTTTTTTATGCATGTAAAAGCAATGGAGGTAATGGCTAAAACAAACACTTTATCTACCAATATTAAATTCATTATTGAAGGCGAAGAAGAAGTTGGTTCACCCAATCTTGGAAAATTTGTAGAACAAAATAAAGAACTTTTGAAGGCCGATGTGATTCTCATAAGCGACAGTTCAATGCTCAGTTTGGAAACACCTTCTCTTGATGTGGGTGTGCGTGGTTTATCATATATAGAAGTTGAGATTACCGGTCCCGAAAGAGATCTGCACAGCGGAACGTATGGTGGAGCAGTTGCTAATCCTATTACTGTTTTGGCAAAAATGATAGCAAGCGTTCACGATGAAAATAATCATGTAACGATTCCTGGTTTTTATGATGACGTGTTGGAAGTTCCTAAAGAAGAAAGGCAATTAATGAATGAAGCGCCTTTTAGTGAAGATGACTACAAAGAGGAAACCGGCGCAAAAGAATTATGGGGAGAAAAAGGATTTACAACTATCGAGAGAACCGGCATCCGGCCTACGCTGGAAGTAAATGGCATCTGGGGTGGATACCAGGGTGAAGGAGCAAAAACGGTTTTGCCTTCAAAAGCTACCGCTAAAATTTCAGCAAGACTGGTTCCCAATCAAACTTCTGAAAAGATGACCCAAAAGCTGATTGATTATTTTACATCAGTAGCGCCTTCATCTGTTTCTGTAAATGCTTTTCACCATCATGGTGGTGAACCTTATCTTACACCAATCGATAGTATAGGGTATAAAGCGGCTACACGCGCGATAGAAACTACTTTTGGTAAAACACCAGTTCCTGTTCGCGGAGGAGGAAGCATTCCAATCTGTACGATCCTTGAAAAAGAATTAGGCGTAAAGATAATTTTTATGGGCTTTGGCCTTGATAGTGATAATCTGCATTCGCCAAATGAAAAATACGGTATTGCAAACTTCAACAAAGGCATAGAAACTATTCCTTATTTTCATAAATACTTTGCTGAATTATCAGCAGGTAATTCTTAGATTTTAATCGCTACTTTTTTGCAAAGGCCGGAAAATTAACAAAACAAAAAATACGGTTATTTGTTGCTTTACTGTAATTGATAATTTCTGCAAGCAATAATTGTAAAATTGATTATTGCAGAAAAGGATTTTCTTTTATTTCTTGCCCGATGGTTGTTTCAGTGCCATGTCCGGGATAAACTTTTACGTCTGAAGGAAGTTTAAAAAGTTTTTCTTTGATGTTTTTCAAAAGGCTTTCATGGCTGCCATATGGAAGATCGGTGCGGCCTATACTGTTTTTAAAAAGTACATCACCGCCAATAATAAAATGTTGTTTTTCACAATAAAAACAAATGCTGCCAGGCGAATGGCCCGGTGCATGTATTACTTCAAGCTTATCTTCCCTTAGTGTAACAAAGTCACCTTCTTCTAAATAAACCACTCCGCCCTGGTAATTATCAAAAGGAAGATTGAACATCAAACCTGATGTAGGAGCCATTTCAAGGATCTCTTTTTCCAGATGATGAGTATTTAACGTTAATTTAAATTCTTCTGCAATAAATTTATTGCCAAATACATGATCAAGGTGACAGTGGGTATTTAATAAAATTTTAGGCTGTAATTTGTGGTTGGCTATAAAAGATTTCAGTTCTTCTTTTTCAGCATCAAAATAACAACCTGGATCAATTATGATACATTCGTTGTGTTCATTATAGAGGAGATAAGTATTTTCCTGGACAGGATTGAAAGTAAAAGATTTTATTTGAAACATGTATGTATAATTGAAGGAGCAATAAATTCATTTCATTGATTAACCCGAAACGTTTAATTTTAGGGCGATTATAATGTAAAGCACATGCAAGACCACAAGAGACTAAAGTACAAAAAAATAATTCTGTTTACCCTTTTTTTATTTGCGGCAGGTTTTGCAAATGCGCAGGTGAGTACAGTTCAATTTGGTAAAAACCGGTTACAATTCAAAAAATTCAAGTGGCAATATTACCAGACATTAAATTTTAATTCTTACTTCCATCAAAACGGAGAGGAACTGGCAAAATTTGTAGCACAGGTAGCTGAGCAAGAACTTCCCGGTATTGAAAAATTTGTAGAATATAATTTGCAACGACGCGCCAATATCGTCATCTACAACACGTTTGATGAGATGAAGCAAAGCAACATTGGCCTTGGGCAGGATTGGCAAAATGCAGGTGGTGTAACCCAGCTGGTGAATAATAAAATGGTTGTTTATTACAATGGGAACCATGCCGATCTTAGGCGCCAGATTCGTGAAGGCATTGCATCCATCCTGGTTCAGAATATTTTATTTGGCGAAGATTTGGGAGAAGTAGCCGGAAATGCGGCTTTACTTGATCTTCCGAAATGGCTTATTGATGGATATGTAGCTTATGTAGGTGAAAACTGGAGCCCAAAGCTTGATGATGATCTTAAAAATGAAATTCTAAGTGGCAAATACACTAACTTTTACCAGCTTGCTTTTGACAGGCCTTTACTTGCCGG
>JBBQWJ010000017.1:0-24659 GCA_038210685.1 Chitinophagales bacterium
AAAATTCTACAGAATGAATTGAAAGAGTACAATCCGGAACTGCTTGATAAAAAATTCCTGATCGCCATAAGCAAAAGTGATATGCTGGATGAAGAATTAAAAGAAGCGATTGAGAAGGAATTACCTGAAAATATTCCACATATTTTTATTTCGTCATTGACCAATAAAGGCCTTATTGAATTAAAAGATTTGTTGTGGAGCGAACTTAACGCCAGCGAATAAAAAAACAACCAATAGTTTTCCGGATTAATCACCAAAATGTATGAGCCGTAAAATTTTATTTTTCATCAATCCCATTTCGGGTACAAAAAGCAAGTTGCACCTGGAGCAAAAGATCATCACGAAGTGTGAGGAGAAGAATGTTTCTTTTGAGATTTTGTTCACTTCAAAAGATGGCAATTATGATTTTTTGTATGAAAAAATCAGGAATGAAAACGTTACTGGCATTGCGATTTGCGGTGGTGATGGAAGTATAAGACCAATCGTTTCTGCCATATTGCAATTGCCTGTAAATATTGGTATTATTCCGCTGGGCTCAGGCAACGGCCTGGCAAGGACAGCAGGTATTCCCAATTCAGTTGATAAAGCGCTGGATGTGGTTTTAGCAGGAAAATCAAGTGCTATCGATGCATTCCTGATTAACGACCAATTGAGTACACATGTTTGTGGCCTTGGCTTCGACGCCAAAGTGGCGCATGATTTTTCAGCAGCAAATAATCGGGGGCTTAATACTTATACCAAAATCGCGGTGAAAAATTTCACCAGCGCCAAAACTTATCCATTTAAAATTGAAGCGGACGGAAAAAGTTTTGAGGTGGAAGCTTTTTTAATTTGTATTGCCAACAGTAATCAATTTGGAAATAATTTTAAAGTAGCGCCAAAGGCCAGTATTTGTGACGGTTTGCTGGATATTGTAGTGGTAAAAAAAACTAACAAGGCGCAGGCGATTTTATCTTTTATCAACCAGGTAATTTCCGGAAAGATTAAAAGTGTGCACTCAAGGCATTTTGATAAAAAAAATATTCTCTACTTTCAAACAAGTAAAATTAAAATTCACAATCCCCGTTTCGCGCCTCTGCACATAGATGGAGATCCTGCTGAAACCGTGAAAGATTTTACAATTGAAGTTTTACCTTCTGCCTACAAGCTGATCCAACCTTAAAATTTTTTACAAATTCACTGATTTCATTCCCGCTTCTGTATAACGCAAACCTGAAACTGCATTTTTTGGAAATACCTCTTCAATCTGCTTTAGCTCCTGCTTAGTCAAGTTTACATCGGTAGCTTTTACATTTTCTTCTACATATTTAACGTGTTTTGTTCCGGGAATAGGAAAGATAAAATCTTCCTGTGCCATTACCCATGCCAGAGCCAGCTGTGCTGGTGTGCAATTTTTTTCTTTAGCAATAGCTTCAATTTTCTTTACCAGGTCAAGATTTTTCTCAAAGTTATCGCCCATGAAACGCGGAGAAACCCTGCGGAAATCATCTTTATCAAGATCTTCAAAAGTTTTTATTTGCCCTGTAAGAAAGCCGCGGCCAAGAGGGCTGTAGGCTACAAAGGCAATTCCTAATTCTTTACACGTAGGGATGATGTCATCTTCCGGATCGCGGCTCCATAAACTGTATTCTGTTTGCAAAGCGGTAAGAGGATGCGTAGAATGTGCCTTGCGAAGTGTTTCCGCATTCAATTCACTTACCCCAATTCCTTTTATTTTTCCTTCTTTTACCAAATCTGCCATAGCGCCGATGGTTTCTTCAATTGGCGTATCAGGATCTTTCCGATGCAAATAATAAAGATCAATTACTTCTACATTCAATCTTTTCAAACTGCCTTCTACCGAACTTTTTACATACTCCGGCCTTCCGTTTACACCACGCTTTTTAGGGTTCTCGGGATCTCTTAGAATTCCAAATTTGGTGGCGAGCGTAATTTCTTTTCTGAATGGAGCGATCGCTTTTCCTACCAGTTTTTCATTGATGTAAGGGCCATACATGTCTGCAGTATCAAAGAAAGTAATGCCAAGTTCAAAAGCTTTGTGAATCGTTTTGATAGATTCTTCATCATTTTTTTCGCCATAAAATTCACTCATGCCCATACAGCCAAGCCCTAATTCTGAAGCTTTTAATCCCCGGTTTCCTAAAGATTTGATTTTCATTTCTTTTATTTTTTCATTTAATTTTTAATAAATAAAACAGCAGATAAACAAATATCTGCAATTTCTGTTTTGGTTTAAATTCCTCAATAATCAAGCCTTTATTTTTCTAAATTGTAAAATGGAAAAAAATATTTCCAGAGTAGACAAACAAATAATAAGAATTTTTATTTGCCTTAAAAATAAAAAAAGCCACCGTTTAGGGTGGCTTTAGTAGGGATTCACGATTTAATTACTTTATAATCTTTTGAATAATTTTTTGAGAAGATGAGAATATTTCCAAAATATAATTTCCTGAAGGAAGATTTGAGAGATCACTGATTTTTATATTATTATTTCCTTTATTAACAAGAATCTGTTTTGCAAGCAATTCTCTGCCCTGAACACTAAATATTTTTGCAGAAACCATTTCTGTAGCATCCCATTGCAAATTAATATTGATAAAATCTCTGAACGGATTAGGAGAAACAATTGCTGAAGCATTATTTTTTTGAAGTTTTACAGGAATTATTTTTGAAAGATTTTCTTTTCCATCAATATCAATTTGTTTCAGCCTGTAATAGATTGTACTTCCGGTAAAAGAAGAAACATTGTCATTTACACTATAAGAATGAGACAAATTGGTTGTTCCATTTCCTGCAACAGTTTCCTGGTCTGAAAATACTTTACCATCATAACCTCTTTGAACAACAAATTGTTTACAATTAATTTCCATTGAAGTGGCCCAGCCAACCTGAACCTGGTTATTCTGCATAAGCGTTGCAGTAAACCTGGTTAATGTAACCGGTAGTGGTCCTGCTTCCGGATTAATAATTGCAGTTCCATCATCTACAAATTTTACATCTGCATCCGATGTTGAAGTAATTCTGGCAATATTCATTATTGAAGGAACAGGATTTCCGCTACCCGGATTATTAACTGTTACCTGGAACTGCACTTCATAAGTTTCGTTTGCCGCAAGTGTACCACCGGAATTACTTGTAGCGCCTGTTCCAAGTCTGAACACGACTGATTTTATATTACCATTTGAAACATATTCTGCAATATCATCACCTGTCTGATCGCTTTTAACACCGGCAGTTATTCCGGGAGAACTGATCACTTTTAAAGAACCTGGCAAATAAGTAACTGTAGATGGTAAAGTATCAGCAACGATAACATTATTGGCATTACCTATTCCATTATTTCCACCTTTTAAGGTGTAGGTTAATACTTCTCCAACCTCTCCAAGATTGTTGTGATTAGCATCCGAAACAGTTTTGTCTAACGTAATGGTAGGGTCTTTCATTTTTATGGTGAATGTAAAAACGCCTGGATAATATTGATCAGCTTCAGTTCCAAATTGCAGGGTAACTGAATTATCGTTAGGATTAATTCCATAACCATTTCCCACATCAAACATGTCAATATCAATTCCCATTTGATTGGTATAATTAGGATTTTTTGTGGTTACATGAACTCCATTATCAGTAATGGTTCCGTTCCATGGATTGTCTGAAGCATTAGTTGCATTTGAAAATGTGTGGCTATTAATTTTCAAAAAATCACCTTTAAGATTTGCATCACCTTCCCATGCAACTACTGACATCTTTGCGTCAGAAGCAGCCATTGTACCTGAAGGCACATCCAGTCCGGTTAAAGTAACAGTTGTAGTTGTAGCATTTCCACCGTTATATACTTGTTCAAAACCATCATACAAGCGCACACTATTATAAGGCAAGGATGGATTTTCGTAAACTACGACAATGCTCCATCCGCCATGGTTACCACCACCCCCGATAGAACCGGTACTTAATGGAAGATTTCCTACTTCATAGGTTCCGGCGCCATTGTTTTTTATAAATGCGGTTATATCAGAATAGGCTTGATATTCGGTATAACCAGTTGCATTAGAAATTGCTGTATTGTCAAGACCTAAAGCAGTTACATCATAATAGGCCCCTGATGTACCTTTTCTTATTTTTATAGTTTTATTTGCACTTTTGGTAAGATCAAAATCCGTATTCTTAACACGTCCTCCCCAATATAATCGTGCAAGTTTGATTGTATTGGTTCCTGCAGGAAGAATCAGGTCAGCACTTGATGAATTTCTGGTAGCACTTCCGTCTCCACTGTTTCCATCAATATCAACATATTCCATATCTTCATTGTCATTTCCGTAAAGACTGTTTCCGTCGCTACTATTATCATCCATTTTTGTGACATCCACTTTTTTCTTTGTGATAATATTCATAAGCGTATTTCCAAAAACAGTTGAACCTCCTTTGACATTATCAGAATACACAAGAGAATAACTTCTTGTTTGTGCACGAGCAGTAAATGAAATCAGAAGAAGAAAACTGAAAACAGAAATTGGTGGTATAAGTTTCTTTCGTAAAGAAATTATTGAGGTAAAAAGTTTCATGTTACTAAATTTTCTGTGATTAAAATGATAAATCAAAGCTTATCATAATGTTTTGGATAATTACAGAGGGGCATTTCCGGGGAAGATGGATCAGTATCTAAAAAGAATATTTAATTCTGGAGGAATTGGGGGAATGGTGTAATCAACCATTATAAATGCATCAAAGTAAATAAGCATTTGTTTTTCGAAAGATAATTGGGGGTAAGTATAAAGAAAGTTTCGGCGTCTTCGGAGGTATGGGAAGACAAAATTAGAAATTAGTTTGAATAATCAAAACAATTTTGCAATTATTTTTATATAATTAAAATTAGGTTTTTAGAAACCTGCAAGAAAACTACTCTCCTAAGCCTTCAGGTTAAACATTTGCTGCGAGGCTTTTTTGGCAGGAAACCATGCTGCAGTGAAGGCAATAACCAGAGCAGTAAAAATAACCAGAATAAAATCAGTAATTTCTAATTTAACCGGAAAATAATCGATCAAAAAAGAAGCGCCTGCCAATTTAATAATATGAAATTTCATTTGTAAAAATGCGATGATCAATGCCAGCACAATCCCGGTTCCCGCGCCCACTACTGCCAGTAATATACCCTCACTTAGGAATATTTTTTTTATCAATGACTTATCGGCTCCCATGGATTGCAGCACGCTGATGTCTTTTCTTTTTTCCAGTACCAGCATCGTTAAAGCGCCTACCATATTAAAAGCCGCAATGATTAATATCAGTGTAAGAACTGCGTAAATAAACCATTTCTCCAGTTTCATTGAATTATAAAGGCTCATATTTTGCTCATACTTTGTAAGCACTTTATATTGATTTCCAAGGGTTTTTTGAAGTGTCTTTGTAAATTCATCAGTATGCCCCGGATCTTTTAAAGAAATTTCCAAAGCACTGTATTCATCAGGGTTTAAATTCATTTGCTGCCTCATGAAACCAAGGTTGGTAATTACATATTTATTATCAAAATCCTGCTGAATTGCAAAACTTCCTGAGGTGGTAGCATTGCCTTCACTCAGGGCTGCCAGCGGATTATTGGACTTGGTTTTTTTTGGCAAAAAGACAGTAATCGGGAAAAGATTTCTATCGGCTTGCACGCCAATGGCGCTTTCTATCCCCGCTCCTAATATTAATTTTGGATTATCGACTGTTCCGGTATTAAAAACACCGTCATACATTTTTTGTGGAACCCCGGAAACTTTATAATAATTGGAATCAACTCCTTTTAATAAAACCACCGTTTGCTCTTCCTGGTTTTGCAAAAGCGCTTTTTCCTGTATATTGAAAGAGGTGCCCTTAATACCTGAAATGGAATGTATTTTATTGAGCTGTGATTGAGTAAGCGTAAAGGTTTTTCCCTCTGCCGGCACGACTTTTACATCAGAATAAAAGTTGGAGTATAATGACTTTACTAATCCTTCAAACCCGTTAAAAACGCTTAAAACCAACACCTGGCATAAGGTGGAAAAAGCGATGACTCCTGCCGTTACCCACGAAATAATATTGATCGCGTTCGTGCTTTTTTTTGCCTTAAAATATCGCCACGCAAATTTAAAATGCAAGTGTAATGGTTTATTGGTTAGTCAGATTTTATCATTCCTTGCCCGATGCATTGTTTTCAATATTTTGGTCGTCCTTTTTAATTTCGTCCAGCAATTTTTCAATCTTAAAAACATAATCAAGCGTATCATCAAGATAAAAAGTGAGTTGTGGAATGCTTCGCAACTGGTGTCTCATTCTTTTCCCCAATTCGCCACGTATTTCACTGCTTAAATCTTTAAATTTTTCCAAAACCGCATCCTGGTCTATCACCTGGAAAAAGCTTAAATACACTCTTGCTTCATAAAGATCAGGCGTTATTTTTACCGTGGAGATGGAGACCATTCCGCCATCAATCATATTGAGCCCCATCTTTAAAAAAATGTCATTTAATTCTTTTGCAATTTCAATCGCTACCTGTTTTTGTCTTTTACCTTCTGTCATGATATATAGTTATCGTTCCTTGTAAAATTAGTTACTTTGCTGCTATTTCAAATTAATTAAGTATTTCAATAGTTTTAATGAAGAGTTTACGGACTATTTTTCGCTACGCGGGTAAATACCCAAAATTGATTTTTGCGTATTTCAGTTGCAATATCCTTTCCAATTTATTCGCCGTGGTTTCTTTAGGACTTTTAAGTCCTTTTTTGTTATTGATTTTCAAAAAACAAAATGCCCTTGCAGTTGATGCTGCCAAAACAGGCTTCCTGGCACAGATCAACCCGATAAATGCTTTTAAAGTTTGGTTGAACCATACCCTTCAAACTCCAAATGGCGATATAAAAGGATTGGCAGTGATCTGCATTTTGATAGTAAGTTTTATCATTTTGAAGAATATTTTTTTATACCTCGCTATCTATTTTTTAACGCCTGTCCGCAACTTAGTGGTGAATGATATGCGCACCAGGATGTATAAAAAAATCCTTGTATTACCGATCGGATATTTTAATGAGCAGAAAAAAGGCGACATTATGAGCCGGCTTACTAATGATTTGACGGATGTGGAAAGTTCGGTTATTAATTTACTTGAAACCCTTTTCCGGGAACCAGTGACGATCATATTGTTCTTTTCTTATATGATTATTTTAAGTCCGCAACTTACTTTTTTCCTGATCTTATTTTTGCCACTTTCAGGATTAATTATTGGCAGGATTGGGCGTACTTTAAAAAAACAAAGTACGCGTGCACAGGAAAAATTAGGCGCCATTCTTTCTACAATTGAAGAAACGCTCGGTGGCATAAGAGTGATAAAAGCTTTTAATGCAGAAAATAAACAGTTTCACAAATTTGAAACACAAAACAATGAATTGCTTACCATTAAAAACCGCGTAAACCGCAGGCGCGACATGGCTTCGCCGGTAAGTGAAGTGTTGGGGATTTTAGCGGTGGTGTGTGTTTTATGGTACGGAGGCAGGTTGGTTTTGCGTAATTCATTTCTTGACCCTGGAGATTTCCTGGCTTACATTTTAATTTTTTCGCAGGTAATTCAGCCGCTCAAATCTTTATCGGCCGCTTCCTACAACATCAGGAAAGGTGCGGCAAGTATTGACAGGATTGAACATTTAATTGCTGAAGATATTTCGATAAAAGAAATAGCCAATCCCGTTATTCTTACCGATTTTAAAAACAGTATCGATTTTAAAAATGTTACTTTTTCTTATGATGATAAAGTAATTCTGGATGACATCAATTTAAAAATTGAAAAGGGTAAAACGATTGCCCTCGTTGGTTCTTCCGGCGCCGGCAAAAGTACGTTGGTCGATCTGATTCCCCGTTTTCATGATACCGTAAAAGGAGAATTGTTGATTGATGGGAAAAAAATCGAAAAATATTCTCTGAAATCGTTGCGCCATCAAATGGGAATTGTAACGCAGGAGCCGATCTTGTTTAATGATACTATTGCCAATAATATTTCCCTGGGAATGGACAATGCCACAGAAGAACAAATTATCAATGCAGCCAAGATTGCCAATGCGCATAATTTTATTTTGCTGAAAGAAAATGGCTACAACACTACGATAGGCGAAAGAGGAAATAAATTGAGTGGCGGCGAGAAACAACGGATTACTATTGCCCGTGCAGTGCTTAAAAATCCACCGATTCTAATTTTAGATGAAGCCACTTCGTCGCTCGATACAGAAAGTGAAAAACTGGTTCAGGATGCGATCAATAACCTGATGCATAACAGGACGAGCGTTGTGATCGCACATCGCTTAAGCACGATTCGCCATGCTGATGAGATTATTGTTTTGCAAAAAGGAAAGATCGTAGAACGTGGTACTCACATGACTTTGATGGCTCTTGAAGGGTTTTACAGGAAGTTGGTAACCATGCAGGCAGTGAAGTAGAAAATCATAGTGAACCAACAAATAAATGAGATTCTTATTTTGCTTTAAATTCTTAAACAAATAATTCTACCGCGATTCTATCGGCAAATAATTTTCCTGTATCTGTTAAAATAATTTTGTCATTTTGTTGAATAAAATTGTCTTTTTCAACTTTGCTATTCACCAATTTTTCAATTCTTTTTCTTTCCGAAACTGAAAATTTTTCTTCAATAAAATTAAGATCCATTCCTTCAATGGTTCTTAAAGAAGTCATCACATATTCATTTAATTTTTCGGTTTCCGTTAAGACTTCTTTTTCAAAAGGAACAATATTTTCCTGCAAAGATTTTATGTAAATTATGTTATTGGCTTTATTCCACATTCGTTCTTTACCATTGTAAGAATGAGCCGATGGGCCAATGCCAATGTACTTTTCGCCACTCCAGTAACTACTGTTATGCCTGCTTCTGAAACCCGGTTTGGCAAAGTTGGAAATTTCGTAATGCTCATAACCTGAATCACGCATCATTTCCATTAGCATCAAAAACTGTTTTGCCTGCTCCTCATTGTTTACATTTTCTTTCTTCTTCAATTCAATCATTTTTTGCAACGCTGTTTTTGGTTCTACTGTAAGCGCATAAGATGAAACGTGAGGAACATTCAAATCAATTACGGTTTGGATGTTTTCTTTCCACTCTTTTTCTGTTAGTCCTGGTGTACCAAAAATTAAATCAATTGAAAAATTTTCAAATCCAGCTTCAAAGGCAAGCTTAATCGAATTCAACGCCTGCTTTGCATTATGCGCCCTGTTCATCCATGTAAGATCACGTTCGATAAAGGATTGAATGCCGATGCTTAAGCGATTGATACCGGCATTTTTCCAGGCTGTAAGATTTTCTAAATTAATATCATCCGGGTTTGCCTCCAGCGTAATTTCTGCATTAGCAGCAATGATATAATTATTTTTTATGGATGAAATGATGGAAAAAATTTCATCCTTTGAAAGCAGGCTGGGCGTGCCTCCTCCAAAATAAATGGTTTCAATTACTTCCTGCGGATAAGAAATAATCGCAAGATCTTTTTCTGTATTTGATTCAAGCATTTTTCTTCTCAGCTCTATTTCTTTTATCAAAGTGCCGATCATTTCTTTTCTTGAACCTTCGGAAGTTGAAAAATGAAAATTGCAATAAAAACATGCCTGTTTGCAAAAAGGAATATGGATATAAATACCTGCCAAATAATTTAATTTAATGTTTGTGATATATCGCATCGGAGGTTTCATAAATTCACTTTAGCTTTGAATGATCGATATGAAACCAGCCACCACTAAATATCTGAGCCGTGTTGTTATGCTCGTTTTGTTACTATTTTTTTTTAACCTGCCTGTTGTTTTTTCTCAAACAAAATATTCAGCGCAATATATTTTATCCGGCAAAGATACTTTGGATAATGTTCATCAGCTTGGGCTAAAAACCGTTTTTGAAAATAAGGAAAGTGCTCAAAAATATATCAATCAATTACCTGCAACTCTTTTGAGTAAAGGTTTTCCTACTGCTTCCGTTGATTCTGTTTTTTATGATTCCTCGAATGCCCGGATAAAATTGTACCTCGGTGAAAAATATAAATGGGCTGAAATAGCTACGGATAGTATTGATAAAAATGTGCTGGAAACAACAGGTTGGAATGAGAGGGAATTTGAAAATAAGGCTTTGAATTTTTCGCAAGTGCAATCGCAGGAACAGAAGATTATTGAGTATTATGAAAATAATGGCTATCCATTTGCAGAAGTTTCTTTACAAGATATTGAAATAAATAATGTAAATATAAAGGCAGTCTTACAGGTAAACAAAGGCCCGCTATATCACATTGACAGTATTCATCTGTATGGCAAGGTCAAAATAAAAAATTTATTTCTGCAGCATTACCTGGGCATTTTCAATGGAAGCGTTTATGATAATGAAAAATTACAAAAAATATCCAATCGTCTTCAGCAACTTTCTTTTGTCCAGGAACAACAAAGCTGGGATGTGACGATGCTGGGAACCGGCGCTACGCTTAATCTGTATCTTGAACCAAAGCGAAGCAGCCAGATCAATGTTCTTGTTGGTTTTGTTCCTGGAAATACTATTACAGGAAAGGCTCAAATTACCGCTGATGTTCATCTTGATCTGAAAAATAGTTTTGGGGCGGGCGAAAATATTTTACTAAACTGGCAACAGCTTCAGCCCGAATCGCCAAGGCTCAACCTTGGTTATTCCATTCCTTATGTTTTCAACTCTAATTTCGGGTTTCACTTTTCCTTCGACTTGCTGAAAAAGGATTCTTCATATTTGCAATTAAATGGAATTATTGGTCTTCAATATCTTATTTCGGCTAATAAAACTATCGATTTTTTTTACCAGGCCGAACAGAATTATTTGCTTTCAGGTGGAGTGGATACCAACCAGGTAATTTATTCAAAAAGATTGCCGGCAAACATTGATGTACGCTCAGGAAATATTGGAATTGGGTATCATTTGGTAAACACCAATTACAGGTTAAACCCTAGAAAGGGAAATGAAATAGATGTTACTGCAACGGCCGGAATTAAGAAGACAATGGAAAATAATGATATTTTAAATCTTAAAGATCCTGCAGATACATCCTTTAATTTTAGTTCACTTTACGATTCAATAAAACCCAAAACTTATCGTTTTAAATTGGTGGCTTCGCTCGCTCATTATTTCCCTTTAGGAAAGGCCAGTACTTTTAAAACTGCTGCCAATATAGGTTGGATCCAAAGTCCGCAAAATTTTCGAAACGAATTATTCCGTATTGGCGGTTACCGCTTACTCCGTGGCTTTGACGAAGAAAGTATTTATGCCAGTAAATATTTGGTTTTTACCGGTGAATATCGCTACCTGGTTGGAGTCAATTCTTATTTTTTCGGATTTTCGGATGTGGGATTTACTCACACAAAATTCAACGCAGCAGACTATTCTAATTCTTTTATCAGCGGAGGAATAGGACTGGAATTTGAAACAAAATTTGGTTTATTGAATTTGAGTTATGCCGTCGGAAAGAGAAATGATGTAAAATTTGACATTAGAAATTCTTCTAAAATACATTTTGGATATATCAACTATTTTTGACAAAATGAAAATGAAACCGATCCGTTGTTTTATCGTTTGTGCTTGCCTGTTTTTATGCAGTAATACAATCTTTGCACAAAATCAAAATGATACTTTATTGAAGAAAAAACCGGATACAAATCCAGCTTTGATAAATAAAAAACCGGTTGTAATTAAAAGGAATATAACAGATACAGTAAACGAAAAAAAAACGAAGATTCCTGTTTTGACCGATAGTAGTCCTTCACGAAGTGCTCCTTCATTAAAAAGGCAAATTACGGCAACCAATACATTTAATGACAGTTTAAAAAGCAAACCTGACAGTTTGCAGGATACCGCTCAAAGACTTACTGAGACTACGATTGCAAGCGATAGCGCCATAATTGCAAAGAACCCATATATTAATACCAAAAGCAAACCAGTTTCGTTGGTTGAAAATGTACATAATGTTTCTGGTAAAGAATTTTTATTTTACACATTGTGTTTGGTGCTCTTAATTCTCGGCCTTTTTAAAACTTTTTTCAGCGCCTACTTTAAAAATCTGTTTCGGGTTTATTTTAATACCTCTTTGAGGCAAACTCAATTGTCTGATCAATTGCAACAGGCAACTCTTCCTTCCCTTGTATTGAATATCTTTTTTGCGATTACTGCCGGAATTTACGTCTGGCTGCTTTTTAATTTTTATAATCCCCCACGACTATTCAGCGGCAAAACGCTTTTGCCGCTGTGCATTCTTTCTGTTGCTGTGCTCTATTTTCTTAAATTTTGTATGTTGAAATTTATGGGATGGGTATCAGATGTGCAGGAAAGTACCAACAATTATATTTTTGCCATATTTCTTGTGAATAAAATTACCGGAATTGTTTTGGTCCCGATAATTATTTTACTTGCCTTTATGAACCGGCAATGGTTGCCTATAATTGTTAATATATCCTTCATGGTTATAGGTCTACTATTTTTATCCAGATATGTAAAAAGCTATGGCACAATTGAAAAAAAGATTCCATTGAATCCGCTGCACTTTATGATGTATATAGCAGGTGCAGAAGTAATTCCTTTACTCATTCTTTATAAGATAGCGATTGATTATTTAATATGAATTTTGGCGAATTATTAAAGCGCTGTTTTAAATTATCTTAACAAAAAGCCCTAACTTTGTCCTCGTACTGCATGAATTCTAAAATGGATACAAATATCGAAACTAAGGAACCTAAAACAGTAAAGGAAGTTCGAAATATTCTCATTACTCAGTCGAAACCAGAAAGTGAAAAATCTCCGTATTTTGAAATGGCGAGAAAGTTTAATGTTAGCCTCAGTTTTGCCAACCCGATAAGTGTGGATCCGCTGCCTTCCAAAGAATTCAGGAAACAAAAAATAGATATTACCGCTTATACCGCTGTTGTTTTTAACAGCCGCAATGCTATCGATCATTTTTTTAGAACCTGTGATGAAATGAGGATCACCGTTTCTCAGGATTTGAAATATTTTTGTATTACAGAATCAGTTGCGCTTTATCTGCAAAAATTTATTTTATATAGAAAACGTAAAGTTTTTTTCAGTGCTGACGGCACTAACAAAAATCTTTTTGAAGTGATGGAGAAATACAAAGACCAGGAAAAGTTTTTGTATCCATGTTCACATTCATTTGACAGCGAAATCACAACATGGCTTGAGGAAAACAACTGCGCATATGCCCTACCGGTACTTTACGAAATCACGTCAAATGACGTAAGGGCTATTGTAGAAAAACATCAATACCAGATCATTTGTTTCTTTACTCCACTTGGCGTAAAAAGCTTTACTGAAAATTGCCCCTCTTTTAAACAAAATGGTACTTTAATTGGCGCCTTCGGCGATAATACACGCAAAGCCATTATCAATGCCGGTTTTCGCCCTGATATTCTTGCACCGGAACCCGAAGCTCCCAGCATGGTTTCTGCATTAGAAAAATATTTGTCAGGCCTAAAAAAGAAATAAAATTCCTTCTCTTTTTGGAAAATAAAAATCTCCCCTTCAATTAAGAAAGGGAGAAAGTCTTTATCCAGTATAATGTATGTGTTCGACTATTTTATCAATTTACCGAAATAATGTACAGTGCGTACCAATTGAGATACATAACTCATTTCGTTATCGTACCAGCTTACGGTTTTTACCAATTGATGGTCACCAACCGTTAAAACTTTGGTTTGGGTAGCGTCAAACAAAGAGCCATAATGAATACCAATAATATCTGAGCTTACAATTTCATCTTCATTATATCCGAAACTCTCATTTGAAGCTGCCTTCATTGCAGAATTTACTTCTTCTACAGTAACTTTTTTAGCGAGAATGGTGGTAAGTTCGGTAATTGAACCGGTTATTACCGGCACCCTTTGCGCGGCTCCGTCAAGTTTTCCCATTAATTCAGGTAAAACCAAACCGATTGCTTTGGCAGCGCCTGTACTATTAGGAACAATGTTAGCTGCTGCTGCTCTGGCTCTTCTCAAATCACCTTTTGGATGTGGTGCATCCAGTGTATTCTGATCGTTAGTGTAAGCATGAATGGTTGTCATGAAACCTGTTTCTATTCCAAAAGAATCGTTCAATACTTTAGCCATAGGAGCAAGACAATTGGTAGTACATGATGCGCATGAAATGATAGTTTCGCTACCATCAAGAATTTCATGATTTACATTAAACACAACTGTTTTAACGCCTCCTGTTGCCGGAGCAGAAATAACCACCTTTTTTGCTCCTGCTGTAATATGTGCCTGCGCTTTATCTTTATCTGCAAAAAAACCTGTGCTTTCGATCACTACATCCACTTCGTGCGTTCCCCATGGAATTTGAGAAGGATCTCTTTGTGCATAAATTTTTATTTCTTCCCCGTTTACAATAATTGAATTATCGGTATGCTTTACTTCTGAGTCAAACCTTCCTTGTGCGCTATCGTATTTTAATAAATGTGCTAACTGCTTAGGACTTGTCAAATCATTGATGGCTACTACCTCTATGCCTTCCATGTTATAGATCTGCCTGAAAACAAGACGCCCGATTCTGCCGAAACCATTAATGGCAACTTTTACTGTGCTCATAATTAATTTTATTTTTTATTTTAAATTGAGTTTGCAAAATTAAGCTTTTGTAGAAGAAAATTAGATGATAAAAATTATTCTAATTTTATATAATAAGAGGCTTCAAGTTTTATTTTGATTTAAAGGATGGGTCTTTTTTTTGATAAAATCAAGAATTTTTCCCACTTACGTACCTATTTCCTCTTATATAAAATCGATAAGGAAGTAATGCGTCGGCACCTGCACCATCTACACCAATTCTTTTACTGATACCGATATTTTCTTCCCGTATTTTTTCACCATCATCCAACAAATAAATTTCCTCATCCAAAAGATATAAACCTGAATGATGTTTGAAAATGCCTAAAGCTTTTCCTACGTTTCCCGGTCCGCGCGTAAGCGTTTTATCGAGCTTTATTTTGCCGGTGCGTTGTAACATTATTTCTGTTCCCTTTAATGGTTCAACGGCACGAATGAGGACCGCATCCGGAATTTCTTGTTCGTTCGTAACTACATTTAACATCTGGTGCATTCCATAACAAATATAGATGTAGACCGTTCCTCCGGCAGAGTACATGTGTTCGTTTCTTGCTGTTCTTTTTCCTGCAAATGCGTGTGAGGCTTTATCTGTAATGCCTGCGTAAGCTTCTGTTTCTACAATTCTTCCCGATGTAAGGTTTCCTTCAATATTGGTTACCACAATTTTTCCTAATAATTCTTTGGCGATTTTTACCACATCTTTTCTTCGGTAAAAAGATAAGGGAACTTTCTTCATGGTTTAATAATCTATAATTTCACAAAGTAAACGGGTTTCATTTTAATTATTTTTAAATGCTTAAGTTCGATTAAAATTTTTTACAAATTATTTTGAAATGGTCTACTTGATTCCTTCCTTTTTATCAGAAAATGCAGTTGAAACGATTCCTCAATATGTACTTAATGCTGTGAAAAACTGCTCAGTGATCTTTGCGGAAAATGAGCGCACAGCCAGGCGGTTTTTAAAGACACTGGATAAAGAAATTGTTATTGATAATTTTGAATGGCATACTATTCACAAAGTGGAAGAGCAGCAGGTAACTATTTTTCGCGAAAAGATTAAGGAAGGGAAAAATATAGCTATCATCAGTGAAGCCGGCTGTCCCGGGATTGCAGATCCCGGACAAATACTAATTAATGAAGCGCAAAAATTAAATGCGGAAGTAAAGCCACTTGTTGGGCCTAATTCAGTTTTACTTGCGCTAATGGCGAGCGGATTGAACGGGCAACATTTCACTTTTAACGGTTATTTGCCAATTGATAATGGAGAAAGAATTAAGAAAATAAAGCAACTGGAAGAAGAATCTCAAAGAAAAAAATGCACACAGATTTTTATTGAAACGCCTTACAGAAATAATAAGATATTGGAAACTATTTTACAACACGCTAATCCTTCAACTCAACTATGCATAGCCGTGGAAATAACTTCTGAAATGGAATTTATTAAAACAAAAAGTGTAGCTGATTGGAAAAAAGAAACGATTGATCTGCATAAAAAACAGGTAATCTTTTTATTGCAGGGTTAAACCTTTTACTTGTTAAATAGTTATTGGTTAATGGGGCGGCTGCTTATTGTTGAAATTTTATAGTAAACGAACTTTTATTGAAGATTTTTATTTGGCTAATAACTAACCCAATTAACTAATAGCCTTGTTTACCCCGGCATCCGGCTGATATATTTTTCCATTTGCTTTACCTGGTCGGCAATCTGCGGAGTAGTAGGTTTCAGTTTCTTTACTTTCCTGAAATATTCTTTTGCTGCGCGAAATTCTCTTTTATTGATCATAATGGAACAAAGCTGTAAATAAGCAGCCGCTTCATTTTCTTTATCAGGGAGCCCGGCACGTATTGCCTGCCGAATATAATTCTCGGATTCCCTCATATTTCCTTTTTGCATTGCCAACATTCCTAATTGCAGTTTATTAGCACCCTCTGCTTCCTTCATAGGCATTCCCAGACTTAAGCTTTTTTTCATGTGCGCTTCTGCTGTGTCATAATCCTGGTTGGCCATGGCCAGGTTTCCTTTCAAGGTAAAATAAACCGAACGTACAGGCTTGATAAGTAATCCGGGAAACCAGATTGAGTCGATAACTTTTTGAGCGCCTGCCATATCACCTTCTTCCATATAACCTTGTATCAACCTCATAGGACCAAACAGGAAATGGCCTACAATTAAGATAAGCGCGAGGAGGTATAATACAAACGAAGGCCAGAATCCCGCTTCTATATTTACCACAATTCCCAGGATTAAAAAAAGGATACCCAGGTGAAGGCGATATTTAATAATAACATTTAAAAATTTCATAATTACATTTTTTGACACAAAACATTGTATCGTTGTGATCCAGACCAGAATCTAACTTGAATCTATAGTATAGTCCCGCAATTTCAAAGTAGCCCGGACAAGAATCGAACTTGTATCTAAAGTTTAGGAAACTTCTATTCTATCCATTGAACTACCGGGCCACTTTGCCTGCGGGATATTCTATCCTCCCCGATAACTATCGGGAGTCCTACAGTACCAATTTTAAATTCTTTACAACGGCTGAAACCGCTTTTAAAGGTCGGCAAAATTAATGGAATTTTATTTAAGGAAAATAGGTTTGAAATTTGTACCAAATGAATTAAAAAAAATTATGGCGTTATTATTTGAACCATTGAAGATTAGGGAGATTACCTTAAAAAACAGGATAGTAGTATCACCGATGTGCCAATATTCGAGCGTGGATGGATTTGCCAACAACTGGCATTTAGTACACCTTGGTTCGCGCGCGGTTGGTGGAGCAGGATTGATTTTTACTGAAGCGGCTGCAGTTGCACCTGAAGGAAGAATTACGCCGGATGATCTTGGCATCTGGAAAAATGAACATGTTATTTTCTTAAAAAAGATTACGGATTTTTTAAAAGAAAATGGAGCGGTTACCGGCATTCAACTGGCCCATGCCGGCAGAAAAGCCAGCCATTCAAGTCCGTGGAAAGGAAGAGCGCCATTGAGTAAAGAAAAGGGCGCGTGGCAAACAGTTGCGCCAAGCGTTATTCCATTTAAAGAAAGCGATCCCTTGACAAAAGAAATGACCATAAAAGAAATTAAAAAATTGATAAAAGATTTTGGGAATGCTGCGCAAAGATCCATCCAGGCAGGTTTTGAAGTATTTGAAATTCATGCCGCACACGGGTATCTTATCAATGAATTTTTATCACCAATTAGTAATGATCGGGAAGATGAATATGGAGGTTCATTTGAAAATCGCATACGGCTGCTCCTTGAGATCGTAAAAACTGTGAGAGAGGTAATAGGTGAAAGTTCGCCCCTGTTTGTGCGTATTTCTGCCTCAGATTGGGTAAAAGAGGGTTGGGATGAAAATGATTCTGTAAAGCTGGCAAAAATTTTAAAAGAGCATGAAGTAGATTTGATTGATTGTTCGAGCGGTGGCAATTCACCGGAACAGCAAATTCCTGTTGCCCCTCTATACCAGGTTCCTTTTTCTGAAAAAATAAAAAAAGAAACTGGAATATTAACGGCCGCTGTAGGCTTGATCACTACTGCAAATGAAGGAGAAGCAATTTTAGAAGAACAACAGGCCGATCTGATAATGATGGCGCGTCAATTTTTACGTGAGCCTTATTTCCCATTGCATGCGGCAAAGGAATTAGGTGTCGATCTGCCTTGGCCACCACAATATGAAAGAGCTAAATGAAAATAAAAACCTTCCCGTTTTTACCCGGGAAGGTTTGCTTTATAAGTTTAAAGTTTGTTATTAATATCTGCCATCTTTTTTATCCTTGTTACGTCCGATAATATAACCGCCTGCGGCACCGACAGCAGCACCTATTGCAGCTCCCGTTCCTTTATGTTTTGAAACGATTGCTCCACCTACAGCACCTGCTGCTCCACCAATTACTGCACCCTGCGCAGCTTTACTCCAGCCCTTCTTTTGGGTAGATTGTGTGCTTTGGGTGGTAGTGGTAGAATTATTTGAAACATTTCCGGAACCTGAAGTTGAGGAAGTTTTTTCAGTTGCTGTATTATGGCTCACCGATTCTTTTGGGTGATAACGATAAGATCCGGGAGCTTCTGCCATTTTTTCCTCACGCATCTTTATTGAATCTGTAGTTGAGTTATTGTTATATGCGCTGGAATCGGGCAACAACTGAATATCTCTGCTATTACCATCGTTATTGTTTTTACAGGATACAAAAACAAACAAAAACAAAATTGGTAAACTTATTTTTTTAATCATTTTCATGGCTTTGTTATTTTAAACAGGTTAAGTAATATAATTAGAGAAAATGATGCCAAGATCACTGAGGTGCCATAAAGAAGTGGTCTGTTGTGTTAAAAAGGTTAATTTATAGATACTTTTATATTTAACCTCATCCCCATATAATACAAAACCGTCTTCCCGCTGCAAGGCAAAAAGACGGTTTTAATCAAAACTTATTAATCAATTAATCATAAATTTATTGTCCTTTTTGTCCATTTTTTTTCCGATAATATAACCTCCTGCTGCACCTGCAATTCCTCCAACTACTGCTCCTAAACCTTTTTTCTTACTTATAACTGCTCCGCCTACAGCTCCAGCTACACCTCCAATTATGGCTCCCTGAGTTGCTTTATTCATACCTGTTTTCTTTTGCACTTGTTCACCAGCGGTTGATGCGGTGGATGAGGAATTGCCTGCGCCTGAAGTTGAGGTGCTGTCAATCCTTTTGGTTTCATTCCTTGGCCCTGTAACTATGGGCGGTGTTGAAACTGGTGAAGAGGCAACAACCGGAGGAATGTTGTTTGGCTGTGGAACAACCTGGGCTCTTGGTGCAGGCTTTTCAATAATGATGGTTCTTATTATGGTTTTTGTTTTTGGTTTTTCTGCAACCGGTTCAGGACTCACATCGGCTTTTACTGTATTATTGGTATCAGAAAATGTATTGTTGCTATAACTGCTTGTATCTGATAAAAGCCGGATATTCCGATCCTGGCTCACTTCAGGATTGCTTTTACATGCTGCTAAACCGGTTATAATTAAAATGGCAAGTAATAAATTTTTCATGAGGTTTAATTTGAATGAATAATGGTTTTAAAACTGTTGTACTAAATAGAATCAAAAACAAACTGGTAGTTTAATTTCATCCGGGTGTTTACAGATTTTTAACATAGGCGATCAATGAAAAAAAAATCACATCAGCCAAACAGTTGTTTTAACTTCAACCTTTAAATTAATTGTTGTATGAAAAAATTTTTTTTACTTTTTGGATTACTTTACTTTTTGTCTTTTACGTATGCTCAAAAATACCCCAGCAGTTATACTGATGGTAAATATGTTACCGTAAATGGAGCCAAATTATGGGTTGTTTTGGCGGGTCAGGGTGATCCGCTAATTATTATTCCCGGTGGCCCCGGCGGCAGCCATATTGGTTACCGCGTTTTTGATTCGCTGGCAAAGGATAATGAAATCATTTATTTTGATGCCTTCGGCAGAGGTAAAAGTGATACGGCAAAAGATGTAAAAGAATATTCTTTGGCAAGAGATATTGAAGATATTGAAGGTTTGAGAAAGGCGCTTCATTTTGAGAAATTGAATGTGTTGGGGCATTCGTATGGTGGCCTTGTTGCACAGGGATATGCTTTAAAATATCCTGAGCATGTAAGCCATCTTATTTTGGCCAATACTTTTCACAGTTTTATAATGTGGCAGGCAAATGATGTTAACAGTAATCATGAAATAAAAACCAATTATCCTGAGGTGTGGGATTCATTAATGATCATTCGCGAAAAGGGCGCTGTATCAAGCGATGCGGCCCACCAGGAATTGTATTCAAAAGTTCCTTATGGTTTTTTATATGCGTACAATCCTGAAAATTTTGTTAGCCGCGGACGAAAACCATATCCTAATTCTTTCAATTCAAAATTATATTACCAGATGGTTGGAAAAGATGGTGATTTTATTGTGGGGAGTGATATTGGCAATTTTGATTACCGTAAAGAATTAAAAAATTTAAAAATGCCGGTGTTAATTTATGGAGGAAGATATGATCGTGTAGCCGTGCCCGTTATGATGGAAAAATTTAAAGAATATTGTCCGCAGGCAAAATTTGTGATGTTTGAAAAATCAGGACATAATCCCCAGGTAGAACAACCTGGAAAATTGTTTCCTTTGATTGAAAATTTTCTGCACTGATTATTCTAATGCAATAGTAAACCAACAAAAAAGTACAATTTTCATTTTGCATGGTCAGGCGAGGGCGAGCAAAACCTGCCATGCTGCTGCTACTTTTCCATCATCTAATAATTCGGCAGCATAAGAATGAAATTCCTTTTCCATTTCGATTGGATCTGAAGAAAAATATTGAAAAATACTTTTGAGTTTTTCATCATCAAATGCCGGCTCGATATCTGGCACCTGGTGCACATTTGCCAGCTTGCCAAGGTGATTGCCTGTAAGGATTTTACTATTTCTGATACTTTCGGGCAATTGGTCAAAACCAATTCCTAATTCAACATTTGGCTTCTCTACTTCAAACAAATTGTCAGCGTTTATCTTCGCATACCAGTTTCCGCCCAGCCTTGCCACATGATTGATTTTTGACTGAATTATTTTTCCATTCTCATCTAAAATATTTTTATTAATATGGATCATCATCACCTCGCAAATGATCAATTGTCCTGCACCGCCTTCTTTACCCAAAGATTTTACTTCAAGCACTTGGCATTCCATCTGTACGGGACTTTCTTTTACCCGTGGAGGTTTTATCAATAAGGATGGTTCTTTTGTAAAACCTGATTTGGTAAACTCGTCGGTTTCTTTTGGATATTCGCAACTGCTCAAACTTACCTGTTGCACCATGTTGTAATCAACAATATTAATAACAACCTCCGGAACCTCAAGCACATTTTGCAAGGTGTGTTTTGTAGTATTATTCCGTACTCTTCGCACTACAGAAAAAATAACAACAGGCGGATTCGTGCTGAACAAATTAAAAAAACTAAACGGACTTAGATTTACATTGCCTTCTATGTCTATTGTAGAAGCAAAACAAATAGGTCGTGGTGCAATAGCATATTTCAGTAAATTTTGAACTTCCCGTGGATTACCGTCTGTAAAGTTTATTGTTTTAAACATACATGAAATTAAAAATTCAAAAGTAGATCAGCTTTTCTTTTTTAAATCCAAAATTGAAAAATCACTTTCATCTTTCACGATGATGTTCTTTAATTTCCCGAGCCCTTCTACTTCCATTTCAATTTCATCGCCCTCTTTCAGCCATTGTTCCTCGTAATTTGGATCATTTAATTTTCCGGTTCCATTCAGTTCAAGAAAACAACCTGTGCCCACTGTTCCACTACCTATAATATCACCCGGATATAATTGAACACCATAACTGGCTCTTTCTATAATCTCAGCAAAGGTCCATTCCATATCGGCCAAATTTCCTTCGCTTACCTGCACCCCGTTTACACTGCATTTCATTTTTAAATTATAGGCGTTGCCCGTATGGTTTTCTTTAGGAGCAACCTTAAATTCTTCCAGTTCATCAAGGGTAACCAACCATGGTCCTATCGCCGTTGCAAAATCTTTTCCTTTGGCAGGACCAAGATTCAATTTCATTTCTTCCATTTGCAAAGCGCGCGCGCTAAAATCATTCATGATCATAAAACCGCCAATATATTCATCTGCTTCGCTGGCCTTAATATTTTTCCCCGGTTTGCAGATAACGATTGCAATTTCTAATTCAAAATCCAATCTTTTTAAATGATCGGGCATACAAACAATTTTCCCTGGCCCGGTAATGCTATTGTGATTTGAAAAATAAAAAACAGGAAACTGGTCAAATTCGGGGATCATGGGAACATTCCTGTTTTTGCGTGCAGTAGCCACATGCTCGCGAAAAGCGTACGCATCGCGGAAACTTGTAGGAGAAGGAACAGGCGAAAGTAATTCGGCATCTTCAATTGAAATGGCTTTAAACCTTTTTGTGCCTTCTTCGAGAAGTTTATTAACGGAATAGGCAATGGGAAAAGAATCTTCCCAATAGTTGAGAAACATTGTAATGGAAACCGGCAGGTTGGGATTTAAGTTGTCGGTATCAAATAAATATCCATTTACCAAAAGTGCCAATTGCGCATCATCATCTCTTAAATAGGAAACTAATTTCATCGATCGAAAATTTTTTAGAGTTGCAAGTTAAATATTTACGTGAAGCAAAAAAGGTGTGTGCATTTTGAGAAGTGATTTTCCGCTTATAATATATATTAGATTTCAACCAAAAGGTCGTAAAACTTGAAATAATTTTCGCTTAATTTTGCAATTGGAAATGAAAGCGTATGAAATTTGAAAAAATTCATAATAAAGGACAGGCTCAGATCTTCAGGAATGAATACATCGAATATTTTACAAAGACACATCCGCTCGTTATCTGGGGTTTGTATTTACCGATAATTATTTTCTTACCATACTATTCCGCTCAGATAATCGGATTTGGTGAATTAGCTATTACATTGCTTTTTCTCGGAGGTATTTTTTTCTGGACTTTTTTTGAGTATATAATGCACCGGTTTGTATTCCATTGGGCAAGCGATAGCCCACGAATACAAAGAATAAGTTACATTTTGCACGGTAATCATCATGAATTTCCAAGAGACAAGCAACGGCTTTTTATGCCTCCTGTTCCCAGCCTCATTCTCGCTTCGGTTATTTTTCTGTTGATGTATACAGCAATGGGAGATTATGTTTTTGCATTCTTTCCCGGGTTTATGTTAGGTTACCTCGTATATGGCAGTATGCATTATGCCATTCATGCATGGAACCCACCTTATAAATGGATGAAACCGATCTGGCGCAATCATCATTTACATCATTATAAAAGTGAAGAAAAAGGTTTTGGCGTAAGTTCTCATATCTGGGATAAAGTATTTGGAACCGGCTTTGATTTGCATAACGAAAAGGAAAATCGTGAAGAGGTTAAGAAGTTAATGTTCATAAGAAGTAATTCAGAAAAAGAAAAACAGGTTTCTTAAGAAGAACTTCGTTTACTGGTAGCCGTTATATTGTTACCATCTTTCCTCATCATTTTCGCCAGGATTCTTTGATCTGAATTTTTTTCTCGTTTCTATTTTTTGCTGTTGCCTTTCAATGATAAGATCCGCCAGCACAATTGCCGAATCTTCATTTGGTTTTTCGTTTAAATAAAGCCTGATCTTTTTTTCATTTACATCAATACGATAGAGCAATTGTACAAGTAACTGGAAATCTTTATTGATCAGTTCATTAATGAGCACAATTAATTTTGGACGCATTTCATTGAGTGAGTCTGCATTCAAAGAATTGGTAACCTCAATAATTTTATCAGGAAGAGAAATAGAACTGTCTTTTTCCATTTGGATGATTATTAATATTAATCCGCTAATATTTTTCTACAATTCCCAAACCAAATAAGGCAAAATCATATTTCACGGGATCGTCTTTATCAAATTTTTTTAATTGCTCTGTAAGTTCAACCGCCGCCTGCCAGTCAACTTGTTTTCTTTGTAATAAATTGAATCGCCTTGAAACTCTTGCCACATGCACATCTACAGGACAGACTAATTCTGCCGGCGTAATCTTTTTCCAGATTCCAAAATCAACGCCTTTGTTATCGTTTCGAACCATCCATCGTAAAAACATATTAAGCCGTTTGCAGCTTGAATTTTTATGAGGAGAAGCAATATGCTTTTTCGTTCTTTCAGGTACATCTTCCAGGGAAAAAAAATATTGATTAAATTGATTTAATGCATTTTCAATTACAGATATACCTTCAACCTCCTTAAGCGTTTTATGGTTGAAAAAAGCTGGTTCGAGGGATTTATTTTTTGAGTAATGATCTTTAAAAAAAGAAACAAAATACAAAAGATCGGTATCATTAAAAGTTCGATGACAAAACCCTTCAAGCCTTTTCAGATCATTATCAGTATGATGTAAACAAAAATCATAAGGCGCATTGTCCATTAACTTAAAAAGCTGAGTGCCTTTATTAATAATGGTTTTGCGAATTCCCCAGGCAAACAT
>JBBQWJ010000018.1:0-24485 GCA_038210685.1 Chitinophagales bacterium
CACTCACCAAAGCCAAAGATTGAATGGTTCGCGGGCCAACACCCTGCAACAAAAGCAGCGACTCAAAATCTTTTGGCTGATGCTCGTGTGCCAGCCATAAAATACTTCCAAGCCTTTTTAAGTTTACATCTTCAGCGCGCACTTCATGGTGTGAAGGCATTTTTAATTGTTGAAAAGCATTGATGATCTCGCCTGGATTTTCAGCGCTTATTTGTAAAATCCCTTCTCTTGCTGTGTCAGCGTCTGTTGCGGTAAGATTTAAAAAGTTTCCCTGGTTGATGCCGCAAATGCCTGTATGCGGTTCCTCTACAAACGATTTTATGTTTTTTGAATGCCAGTGATAGCGCCTTGCGGTCTTGTCCGCAGTTCGCATACCTTGTTGAATTACACTCCACTCACCGGTATTACTCAGAATAAAATTATGAGTGTATAATTGAAAGCCATCCTGAACGGCAGTGTTATCAACTTTGGCACTTAACTTACTGCATCTTACCAATTCATTTCCATCAAGTCCGGTACTATTGGCAATACGTAATAATTCATTTGGTGTTTCTTTAGAAAATTTTCCTTTTCCGCCACAAATGTAAATTCCCAGTTCTTTTGAATGAGGATTGACAGCTCTTTTTAAAGCGCCCAATACAGAAGTGGTGATGCCGGAAGAATGCCAGTCCATTCCCATAACGGCACCAAAACTTTGAAACCAAAATGGATCAGAAAGCCTGCGTAGCATTTCTTCTTTTCCATATTCGGTAATAATAGATTCAGTTATAGCAAATCCCAACTTAGCCATTCTTTCGGCAAGCCATTTAGGTACATGGCCATAATGCAAAGGAAGGTCTGCAGAGCCGGATCTTTTCATCTGGTAAAAGTAAGATTTTTGGGAAGCGGCAGTTCGTTAAAAAAGGTTGTGAAAAAAATAAAAATTCCGGGAATTTGTTGCTTTACTACAACAAAATATCAATCTTTTCCCGCGTACTTTCTTAAATATTGCCTTGCCAGCACGCCCGATTCTTTGAGATCAGCTATCGGCCATTTCCCATCAGAAGCTGCACCGGCTTTTAATACAGAACAGGATTCATCTTTATCCGATACCGACCACGTGATCCAGCTTAGTTTATTTTTTTCCGACCAGTCGATCCATTTCTGCCATTCGGCAAGATCAAGCTTGCCATCGCCGCTCGCTTCCATTCCTGCAGATTCAGAAATAAAAAGCGGCAGGCCTTTCTTTAAAGCAGAATCGGCGCGGTTGCGGAGCTTCTGCTTGTGAGTGCCTGCATAATAATGCAAGGTGTACATAAAATTAGAATAACCTTTTATCGGGTCGCCGGCAGGTAGATTCACATCCTGGTCCCAGTGAGGAGAACCTACCAGGATCACATTGTTTTTATCATACTTTCTAATACTAGCAATAACCACAGTTGAATAGGTTTTTACATCAGCCCACGAATCATACTCCGGCTCATTAAAAATTTCGTAAATAATGTTGGGATATTTGCCATACTTCTTTGCCATTTCTGCAAAAAAGGTTTTGGCTTCGCCTGTTTTTATGTGATGCGAGTGCCAGTCAATGATCACGTAAATGCCTTCCTTAATAGCGGCATCCACCACGGCATCTATTTTTTCTTTCGACCATTCGGGTTTATCAATATAACCGTTTTTAGGTTCTACGCCCATGGCCGCGCGCACTACGGTTGCACCCCAGTCTTCATGCAACCATTTTACCGTTCCTTCATTATAAAAGCGTGGCCAGAAATTGTGCCAGCCAAAACTCAATCCGCGCAACACCACATCATTTCCGTGCGCATCCTTTAGCTGGGTTTTTTCAACATGCAATTGCCCGTGCGTTTTCACAGGTTGTGCCTTTAAAAAAGTTGAGGTCATGATTAAAAAAGCAGCAAGAATAATGATTCGCATTGGTTTGATTTTAAAAAAATGGATTGGTTAATTATACCCTGAAATAATCTTCAAGTTCGTTTAGCGTGTCTGATGAAGTTTGAAGGTCTTTAATGATCAGCCCTTTTTCCATTAGCAAGATGCGTGTACACACTTCCGTTATATGGTTCAGATCGTGACTGCTTATTAAAATTGTCATCGGTTTTTGTTCAATGAGTTGTTTCATCATTTGTATCAGGCGTATTTGTGAAGAAGGGTCAAGATTGGCAAAGGGTTCATCCAAAATCATAATGTCCGGATTTTGCAACATGCTGGCCGCAATGCCCACTTTAAATTGATTTCCTTTAGAAAGATCGCGGATGTATTTACCGCTTTTTAAGATTGAGCCTTCAAAAAAAGCGCTAAGGCTGCTTAGGAATTCATCCACGTCTGCTTTTGAACGGTTATGTAATTTGCCTACGAAATAAAAATATTCTTCCGGCGTAAGATATTGTATCAAAAAACCTTCATCGATATAGGCCGCTGTATAACTTTTCCATACATCAGATTGGCTCACGTTTTTTTCATTCGACAAAACATCGCCACGGTCGGCTTTTACCAGGTCAAGCAACAGGCGAAATAAAGTGGTTTTGCCTGCGCCGTTATTTCCCACCAAACCGATGATACCGTTCCCGATTTCAAGATGAGGGATATCGACAGCCACTTTTCGGTTATAGGTTTTCAGAAGATTATTTATCGTTATCATAATTTATTTTTCACGGAATCCTTCAAGCATTTTGTATTTCTGTTTTTGAAATTGAATAACAATTTGATTGATCCACCACTCCCGCATCAGTAAACAAATCAAACCTAAAATGCCAATCGCCGCTATGCCTGCCCAACTATTTATCAGCAATGCAAATGGTAAATAAAGTGCGGTGCCGATCAACAAAATAATTAATGTATAAAGCCATTGCGCCGCGCCTGTGGCCTGGAAATTAAAAGAAGAACTTTTACTTAAATCCATCGCTTTATAACTTCTTGTACCAATGAAAGCAGTTAGAATGCAATGGATGCCGATATTAAATAGCCACGCTGCCACAAGAACCGGCATGATTTTCCAACTCATAAATCCATAAAGTAAACTCAATAAAAATGAAATCGTACTGAATGCAGTTAATAACATCAGCTTACTTTTTATGTAGGTTTTGATAGAAATGTTATTGGCGAGCAATCCATCAAAGCAGCTGCTTTGCCAGGCAAAAATATATTGCCCGTAACTCGACATAAACATTCCTGTGATAAAAATGGAACCTAACAGAATAATGCCGAGGCTGTTGGTTTGCAGCTGATGCGGTTTGAAAAAAATGAAGCCATATAAAATAAAGAAGATAGAAATAATTAGCAAGGTGCGCGGCCTTTTGTTTCGCAGTATCAATTTAATATCTATCCCAATCAGTTCTCCTGAAGCGCCAAATTTTTGTAACCAGTTGTAATCGGCTGATCTCCTTTCGCCGGAAGCTTTTTGCAGATTTTCAAGATAAAAGTTGTTGCGTAAAAACCGGTTGTTGTTAAAATAGGCTGCCACTGCGATCAATACAAAAAAGATGCAAAACGCCGGCACATTTATCACGGAAATAAATAAGGAAGCTGACCAATTTCGCAAAGAAGAAACATTAAAATAATCGGCGAGGATGACCATCAATACCACGACGAAAAAACCAATCAGCCACCATTGACTTAAAATGGTTTTTCTTTTTACAAACAAAACAAAAAAGTGATTAAAAAGCGTAAGGCTGATAATAGTGACAGTCATAGCAAACACAACGCCAGGGCCTGTTTTACTGCTAATGACCGTGGTGATAAACGGGAGAAATATGAATAAGGGAATGAAACTAAAAATGGAAAACAGGGAACGGACATTTAAAAACCGGACCAGCTTTTTACGTTTGATATTTAGCGTTAAATAAGGTTGCACCGCAAGTGTCGGCAGATCCTGCATAATAAAACGAATGATAATATCAAACGCGTAATAATAAAGAATAAAACCTAAAAAAACAGCTATGATGTCCTTGCCCGGAAAAAGTTCTGATAAGATCGTATCCAACGAAAATCCAAGGACAAGTGCAGAGCCGGCCAGGTAAAGCACAATAAAGCCGAGAAAGATTTGTACGGCAATATTTCTGCCCGAACTTCGGCTTCTCCAGAAAGATTTCCACTGATGCGTTAACAAAGTATAGATCACTAATTAGTTTTGAACCGAAAAGATAGTGAATAAAAAATAATTTGAAAAAGAAGATAACGGATTATTTAAAAAACCGCTAAGATGAAGATGAAATAATTGTCATAATAAGGATTCTCAGGATGAGAGGAAGTACAGAGTTTTCCGAAAATAAAAATCAGAAATATTTGTTGCTTTACTGTTGTATGCAGTCTTCCATTATTGAGTTTTGTACATATCTTCCTCTTTGGTTTTTAGCTGGTTTCGAAAGTAAGCTCTAACGTAAGCGTATTTTAAGACGTTTTTTGCTGATGACTTTGTTTTGTTACCTGATTCAAGTGCATCACTTTCAAGTGGCCACTCGTTTTTAGAAGATATTCGTGGATTGAATAAAGAAAATAAAGGTCACTTTTTTAATATTACAAAAGATCGGATACATTATAATAACCAGTCTAAATAATTTAAAAAGTACAGATGCTCTATGCTGGCTGACCTGCAAGTTCTCACCTTTTACAATTCTATCCGATATTGTCCGGGCAGACTTTCATTATTCATCTTTTGTAACTATCTTCATTTATAGGCTGCAGGAACTGTCGCATACTTCAATTAGTTTTGCACCAACTTTACAATATGAAAAAAACACTTTTCCTTCTTTTTGCTTTAGTAACGACAACATTTTTATATGCTCAAAATGTTCCTGACTTTACCCAAATAAAACTCGACAAACCGGATGATTACAGAGCAGCGAACACTTATGCTTTAGTGGCAGCAAATGCGTTACTTTCTGATCCTATTGACAAAGAAAAAATTGACAGACAAAATTCTCAAAAATTTTTATTTAAATGGATGTCCGGAACTCCGGATTATGGTTTCACATTTGGAAACAGTCAAAAAATTTTAAATAATAACCCTGATCTTTTGGGGATTTATGCGGCATCCATGGTTAAGTTTTGTCTTGAGAATAAAAGTGAAAGTAAAGATCTTGATAAAACTAAGATTGAAAGTTGGAAAACATTGTTGGCCTATTGTGACCTTCCTGGTAACAATGTTAAGCTGACAAAGAAGTTAAAAAAACTTATTGAGGCAAATAAAAACGGTGAGTTAGCAAAGGAATTATAACATGTATCAGAAGTGCTGTTGACGTCCCAGTCAAAAGCCATGCATTAATAAATAATTTTTCTCTTAAGCCTGGCTGTTAAATAATAGATACAGAAATCAGCCGAATTTGTTGATTTACTGTAAATACCAAGTTGTAGACTGAGCATAGCAAGTAAGATCCTCCATGTTCCCCAATAGGGGATACGTTTATAAATAAAATTAAGTTGTTACTTGCCGCTCCTTTTGTTAATTTTGCGCCCTTTATGAATTATCGCACAGTTATATTACCCTCAGTAGTTACTCCACCATGAGTGCCGGATTTCTTTTCTGAGATTTGTGTTGTCTCTTTATTCTCACCCCATTATTTTCCTGTTTCATCAAAATAAAAAACTGTCTTTATGACTCCATACCTAAAGCTATTTGACCTGACGCAGAAGGTTAATTATAAAAATGAAGTCCTGTCGGGCTTAACGGTTGCTCTTGCATTAATACCCGAAGCCATTGCTTTTGCTATAATCGTAGGCCTGTCGCCACTTACGGGGCTATATGCTGCTTTTGTAATGGGCCTCGTTACCTCTATATTTGGTGGCCGTCCCGGTATGATTTCGGGTGCAACCGGGTCAGTTGCTGTGGTTTTGGTTGCCCTTGCAAAAACGCATGGAATTGAATATATTTTTGCCACCGTTGTATTAGCAGGTTTAATACAAATAGTAGCAGGAATATTTAAATTGGGAAAATTCATCCGGCTTGTTCCGCATCCCGTGATGTTTGGCTTTGTAAATGGATTGGCCATTATCATTTTTATGGCTCAATTGGTTCAATTTAAAGTGGCCGATAGTGCAGGTGTTTTGCATTGGATGCAAGGCCCCAAAATGTACACTATGCTTGGTTTGGTATTACTCACAATTATTATCATTTGGCTTTTGCCAAAACTAACTAAAGTGGTGCCTGCATCGCTCACGGCAATCATTGTAGTGTCTGCAATTGTGATAGGGTTTCATGTAGATACAAAAACCGTTGGCGATATTGCTTCTATAAAAGGTGGTTTTCCGCCATTTCATATTCCTGGTATTACGTTTAATTTTGAAACATTGAAAATAATATTTCCTTATGCGTTGATTATGGCTTGCGTGGCTTTATTAGAAAGCCTGCTTACCTTAAATTTAATAGATGAAATAACTGAAACCCGCGGCAATGGTAATAAAGAAGCCGTTGCGCAAGGAGCTGCCAATATGCTTTCCGGTTTCTTTTCAGGGATGGGTGGTTGTGCCATGATTGGCCAAAGTTTGATTAATATCTCATCAGGTGCAAGGGCAAGATTGTCCGGAATTGTAGCAGCTATTATGCTTTTAGTATTTATCATGTTTGGTGCAAGCCTGATTGAAAAATTACCCATGGCTGCGCTCACTGGTTTGATGATAATGGTGGCCATTGGAACGTTTGAATGGGCCAGTATAAAAATGATTGGTAAAATGCCAAAGCACGATATTGTTGTCGGCATTTTAGTGGCTGCCATAACAGTCTTGTTAAACAACCTTGCATTAGCGGTGTTGATTGGTGTGATTATTTCAGCTTTGGTGTTTGCATGGGAAAGTGCAAAAAGAATCAGAGCCAGGAAATATGTTGATGAAAAGGGTATTAAGCACTACGAAATATATGGCCCTTTGTTCTTTGGTTCTGTATCTGCTTTTACAGACAAGTTTGATATTTTGAACGATCCTAATGAAGTAATTATTGATTTTAGTGAAAGTAAAGTTGTTGACATGAGCGGTATAGAGGCCCTCAATAAACTTACTGACCGTTATCTTAAACTGGGTAAAAAATTACATCTGAAACATCTAAGTGAGGATTGCCGTACGTTGCTGGCTAATGCAGATGAAATTATTGACGTTAATATAATGGAAGATCCATATTACAGAGTTGCGGTAGATAAAGTGTAGTTGGAAATATTAGGAGTAGAAAAAATATTAAATATCGAACAAGGAATAAAATGTTGAAGGAAAGTCCCGGTATTTCTTTTTTGCCACCACATGAAAAATGCCGCCACATGGCAGCTTTTATTTCCGAAGTAAAATCTGGTAATCTTAAATACGTTTTACAGGATAGTAAGATTAGCAGGATTTGAAGACCAAAAACGGAGGGAAATGCTATAGCAAAAACTCCATCTATCTACGACAGGACTATCAATAATTGTCGTTTTCAGCCCCTAAGATTGTTGCATCTGTACTTCGATAGTACGATTCTTGTTGGCTAATTTTAGATCCTGATAAAACTATCAAGATATTTAATTCTACTTTCAACATCGGTTAGGCAGAGCCGGCGAACCATAAATTCCCTCTTTCCCAAATGTTTCCACGTTGGCAGTAATTTTAAAGGCAACGAATTTTTTACTTATTCTAAAATTGAAAAATTATAGAAAGGAATTAATTCAAACGGGTTCTTAATCTTCAATTAAATTCACCTCACATTCAACACGTCGGGTTTTATTTCCCAAACCAACGCGCTGGCGCCGAGTATAGCAGCATCAGATTCTTTTAATTCGCTAAACAATAATTTTACTTTATTCTGAAAAATAGGTAGCAGGTTTTTTTCCATGCTTGCCCTTGTAGGATCCAATAAAAGCTTGCCTGCTTTTATTACGCCTCCAAATAATATAATCGCCTCGGGTGAGGAGAACATCACAAAATTGGCAAGTGCTTCTCCCAAGATTTGCCCCGTTACCTGGAACACCTCATTGGCAATCGCATCTCCTTTAAGTGCGGCTTCACATACTTTTTTTGCAGTAATATCTTCGTGTGGAATGTCTCTTAGTAAACTTTTTTCATTGACTCTTTCATCAAGAATTTCTTTGGCTGTAATTGAAATACCTGTTGCAGAAGCATAGGTTTCCAAACTTCCTTTCATTCCTGTTCCCCAATGCAGGCGCCCTTCCGGGCGAATAATGGTGTGCCCCAATTCACCGGCAAAACCATCATGTCCATAAATCAACTGGCCATTTGCAACGATGCCACTTCCAACGCCGGTTCCCAAAGTGATCATAATAAAATCCCTCATCCCGCGGGCTGCTCCATACATCAGTTCGCCGATTGCTGCAGCATTCGCATCATTGGTTAATGTGCATGGTTTGTTGAATTTATTAGTTATGAGTTTGGCGATAGGAATAACGCCTTTCCATTGCAGGTTAGGCGCGTAATCGATAGTGCCGCTGTAATAGTTGCCATTTGGCGCGCCAAGGCCAATTCCCTTAATCATGTCTATTCCACCAATAGACTTAATGGATGGCATCATTTCTTGATACAAATAATCAACAAATAAATTGACATCAGTGTATTTGGTGGTAGAAATATCGCCGACATTTGAAATATCTCCACGATGATTTACGATTCCAAATTTTGTGGTGGTGCCACCAATGTCAATTCCAATTGCATATTCTACCGGAGATTCCATGAGTTTTTATATTTTTTTAGATCTTTATATTTTTTTTTAAAGAACTAAGTTAAGTTTAAAGATTAAAGCATTAAAAACGATAAAAATACTTTTTCTTTTTTATTAAAAAATATTTTGTGAAAAAAGTGACAGAATTCGTTGCTTTTTACACTTTATTTGTTTGCTGACATATAATCTATCACCACACCGTTAATCAACATCTTATTTTCGTTATAAGAAATTTTTCCATCAGAAGGAACGCAAACTATTATTGCAGAACCGGAAGGAGGTAATTTTATTTCACCTGAGTCAGAAATGTTTTTGGCTACAAATCTTGCTGAGACTGTATTGTACAGATCAAACTTTTTATCTTTTTCTAAATGTATGGTAACTTTTTTAGAGGTTGAATAAGGATTGTAATATAAAAAAGTAGGATAAGCTTTATCGTGAAAAAAATCGGTAGCTAACAGATTTAATTGTAAAATTCCTTTCACATTTGTTGGACGGATGATGCTCCCGAAAATACCAACATGGCCGCTTCCATAAACACTGAATTGAGATTCCAAAGGATTTTTTCCGGCTACCCAAAGCGGCCCATCGCCCTGTGCCACGGGGCCCTTAAGATTTTCATTTATTTTGTGTGAAGGGTTTTTTATTAAACCTTCGTAAGCGATTACTCCTTTCGTTACATCGGAAAATTGAGGAATGCTTTGATGATTCGCAGGAATATATTGCGGATAAAAAAAGCGTGCTGCATTGGCGGCGTTCAACATCCATTTGCCAATTGCATTTGCATAAGACTGGTCATAACGAACCATCGGAATAAGCGGCCATGCAGCATCATAGGTGTTCATTAAAAATCCGTACCCTCCATGATCTACTGTGCTTCCCACAATCCCGGATATATCGAAGCCATTCCAGTTTCCTACTAAAATTCCCCATCCTTCTCTGCAAATGGCAGTGCCATCAAAACTCCATTGCAGCATTTTATTTACATCATACGTTTTATTTAATTCTGCATTGATACGTGCTGCCATGTAAGCGCCAAAAGGCATCAACACTTCGTAAGTAGGATTTTTCGGTTGGGATTCCAATGCTTTTAAAGCGCTGATAGCTCCTTTTAAATAACGTGGATCATTAAACTTTTTATAGGCATTATATAAAACCCATGCATGGCCTGCAGCCACATCCGGCTGTGCACAAATGGCTGATTTCATAGGTTTCATTTTCCCGTAATCAAAAAAAGAATAATCGTAATTGCCATTTAAAATAGAATCTGCTTCGTAAAATTTATCAGCAATACTTCTCGCAATTTCTGTAAAGCCCGGCTCATTAGGATACTTATCATAAATCGCATAAAACAAAACATTCGGATACACATCATACCACCAATCCCTGCCATATCCACCACCCAGCAGCGCTACTTCAGGGCAAGTATTGTTCATCATGATATTCCATCCGGTTTCTTTATTAAAGTAATTTTTTAGCATGCCTACATAATCTTTTTGTTGGCTCTTACTTTTATCAATTCCAACCAAAGTGGCTCCCAGGGTGGCTCCCATCGTAGCAAGCGCTTCGTGAAAAATTCCATTGTTGTGATCTGGCCCCTGGCGCACATCGCCAATTGCCGTATACAATCCAACAACATTTTGAGGATAATTCTTTTTACTGCTATCGATCCAAACAAGTGGCCAATATTTTCCTGTGGCATTAAAATCATATACAGTACTATCAAACCGGAGTGCTAATTTTTCATAATCGATTATTTGAAAAGGTTCGGGTAAATCGGGCATTTCATTAACACGTTGTAAACTTTTTTGTTGTGCAGGAATTTGTTCATGCGAATTGCATGAAACAAAAATTAATAAGACAAGAGCGAAGATTACCTTTTTCATATAAATTTTTATTTACTAAAAATATTCAATTTTCCTATCGCATTCCCTAAGGAAACAGATGGTCTCAAAAATAAAAATTACGGTTGTTAGTAAATGAACAAATAACCGGAATTCTTGTTTTAATGGCTACAAAAAAATTCCTAGGTTACTTTAACTACACGATGTCTTCTGCAACGACTGACAAAATCTTTACCTTTTCATTTTCCACTTCAGGATACAAAATCAGTCCTTTTGCAATGATATTTTTTGCAACGAATATCGAACACAATTGTAGCAGTGCGATTATTATAATCGCATATCGCAGTGCAAATTCTGTTGACACTGCATAAGCCAATACGATAAATGTGCCCGCACCCAAAAACCTGCCTACATATAAACCAGCTTCGTGATTGAGAATGTAAGCAAATTCTCCCCTGTTCTCTATTTTAGAAACAATATCTATTACTTTAAATTGTATTGGAAAATAGGCAAGATCAAGAAGTGGTTTTGCAATCAACAATAAAAGCATAAATAAAATAACACCGATCTGATTGAATAGGATGCCATTCAAAATAGCTCCTACAGCAAATAAAATCAGTCCACCGGCAAATATTTTTATTCTGTCCTCTGGTTTTGAAAGCCTGCCTAGTATATACATAATGATGGCAGCAATTACCGCGCCTATAGATTGTGCGGTGCCTAAAGCGCCTTCTTTTCCGAGCAATAACATGATAAGCATTGCAGGTGCCGTTACTAAAAATCCCTGCGCCAATCCTTTTAATAAGGCAAGTGATAAAAGCCTGTACCAAAGTGGATGAAATTTGAAAAAGATGTATTTTTTCTGAGCAGGATTTTTAAACTTTCCCCTGAAACAAACAATGGAAGCGAGGACTGTGATTACAAAGACAACGCCGGTAATGGTTACATAGGCGGCATGTATCCTGGAGTCGCTTCCCTTAGATTCAATGAACCAGCCAATTGCTACAGGAATAATAACCGCGATGATGGTATAAAAAAAAGTTTCCAGCCCATAATAATAATTCCTGTTTTTATCGTTGGTAGTAGCGAGAGCGAGATAATCGCGATTAGCCCAATAAAACCCAAAAGATAATCCCATGGTGATTCCTGCCAGTCCAATTCCTGTAAGATCAAGTGTTTTTAAAGACATCATGATCATCATTGAGACGCCGCTCAGCATCATGCCGGCTGAATATAATTTGCGTATATTAAAATGTTTTAAAAGCCATCCGTTTAAAAGAAAAGTAAGTGGAATTCCGGTATAAATTGTAAGCTGGTAGATGACCACTTTGGTGGGGTCGTTTGAATTACGCATTACATAAGCAGCTACGAAAATATCAATAACGGGTAACACAAATGCATAGACGAGATTGGTTAATACCAATATCTGGAAATTATGAGGCTGGCTTTTAAAGTGATCAACCTCAAGTTTGAGTTTTTTAAGCATCATTAAATTTTAGTAATGAAAGAATTTCTTTTATAGAAAAAATTGCACCGCAAACAAATTCATCGGAAGCGCCGTAATAAATTGTGATTAAATCATTATCCGGATGAATTACATGGCCATTTGTAAAAACCACATTCCCAAAAAAACCACTCGTTTCATACGAAGCAGAAGGGGACATGATTGGTTCCTCTGTACGGGCAATTATTTTTGAAGGATTATTTATATCCATTAAAAAAGCGCCCAAACAATATTGATGTTGTGAGTTAGCTCCATGATAAATTTCCAGCCAGCCTGCATCCGTTTTGATGGGAGCTGCTCCTGCACCCACCCTGGCACTATCCCAAAAATTTTCCCTGGTTTTAATAATGCATTTGTGATTGCCCCAATGAATACCATCCGGCGATTGAGCGAGCCAGATATAATTTCCTCCAATGTCAACACTGCTGGGCCGGTGAAGCGCGTAATATATTCCGTTTATTTTTTCAGAAAAAATGGCACAATCCTTATTATGAGGTGGCAGCATCATTCCATGAGATTGAAAAGTTATCCAATCAGTTGTTGTCTTTAAGCCAACACCCACGCCATTATCAGAAACCGCTGTGAAAGTGAGGTAATATTTATTTTCCAAATAAGTAACCCGGCAATCTTCAATTCCAAAGGTTTGCAAAACACCTTCGCCCATTATGTAAGGATAATCCTCCGGTTGATAAAAATGAATACCATCATCACTGCAAAGCAGCCGCAGATGGGATAACGTGGTTAAATAATCAACCCCTTTATAATTAATAACCCGTGCATCGGTTGCTATTAATTCAGGATCATTTTTTGGTATTTCAATTATTTCGATGCCTCCTGTTTTTGTCAGAATCGGAAAGGAAATGATACCATCTTTTTGCGCAGGCCTTTCTGCAACTCTTACCACAAGCCATGTTTTGTCTATGAATTGAAAAACCCCCGGATTCAGGAGACAACTAATCTCAAGACCTTTTGTACTGGGTTCCAGGTCAGAAGGAGACAATAGGGGATTTTGAGAAAATCGTTTGGCGATATCTTTCATTTAAAGTTATTTATGGGTTTACTGGAAAAAATCCGATTAAGATGATGGAAAGTTACCAGGAGGGATAAAAAGATTGCCAACATTTAGCAGCTGGCAATCTTTTTATAAAGTTCATTATTAATAACCCTGATTTTGTGTGATGCTTCCACCTGATTTGTCAATTTCCCCTTGCGGAATCGGATACAGGTAATTTTTATCTTGGAAATTTTTGCCAAGGCCGGTTAAAAAACTTTTTGCCAAACCCCAGCGCTTAAGGTCATTGAATCTTTGGGACTCAAAACCCAATTCCACTCTTCTTTCATGAACGAGCCAGTCTTTGATTTGGTTTTTATCCGTAGAAGAAACATCTCTGTCTGGCAAAGTGCCCGCAGGAGGAACCACACCTTTTGCATTCGGAGAAAGTCTTGCCCGTTCGCGAATTTTATTGATTATCGCAATTGCTTCGGCATAGCTTCCGGTTTCGTTTAATGCTTCTGCTTTCCAGAGTAATACATCTGCCCACCTGATATAAATTTTGTTGCTGGCGGCATCATCATTGCCTTTATTATTTGCGTTAAGTTCACCGAAAATTTTATAAACACTTTGATTGGGGACATCCACCGTAAGGCTCAGCCTGGGATCATTTAGTTCAAAAGCAGCGATAAAATTTTGAGATGGCGCTATAAATCCCCATCCTGCCAATGCACAGAGACCGTTGCCTGTTCTTGGAGTGGTTAATGATTGATGATCGTAAGCAAAGATCACTTCATTCTCTGCGTATTCTTTCGAAATGTCAAAATTGTCAAAGTAATTCGCATCTAAACTATAGTAGCCAAGCTTTTCCATGGCATCAATTATGCTGATAACATCTGTCCATTTCTGATTATACAAAGCCACTTTTGCCTGCATCGCCATTACCGCGCCTTTTGATACGCGCCATTTTTCATTGGCATTTGAATATTTGCCATCAGGCAGCAGGGATACTGCCTGGGCAAGATCTTGGGTAATCTGGTTGTACACATTTTCTTTTGTTTCTTTTTTTGCCACGCTATAAGCATCTGCGAAATTTTTTAAAGGCTCTGTAATTAAAGGAACATCTCCATATAGGTTGACCAGGTCGAAATAGTAAAATGCTCGTAAAAAATAAACCTGCCCTAAAAGATTTTTAGCGGTTGATTCATCAATCGAAAGGCTGGTGAGAAGGTCCTGGTTTGTTAAATAACTGATGGCTAAATTGGTTCTTGCTACTCCGGCATAATCATAACTCCATTGTCCCTTGATTCCACTATTAGAGGAAGTGAAACTAAAATCGGAAAATTGGTCCATCCACGCCTGGTCACCATCGGGGTTCCATTTTTTCAGCATGTCACCGGAAGCGATATCCTGTAAAATAAAATCGTTGCGAAGCACAGTACCATCATCCCAACCCCAATTACCAATGATGTTTAATGTACTGGAAAGTAATTGATAAGAATTAGTAACTGAATAGAGTACTGATTCATGTGTTGGCGGCACTCCTTCCGTTATGATTCCAATTGGAGTTTTATGCAATTCTTTTTGGCAACCTGCTGTGCCAATGATTAGAATGACAGCCAGTATTTTATAAATTGATTTCATGTTTTTAATTTTTAGCAATGAATTATAACTTAATATTTATACCAAATAAAAATGCCTTTGATTGTGGGTAAGTCCCCTGGTCAAACATATTATAGGCCTCAGGATCCAAGCCGGTATAATTGGTAACTGTAAATAAATTTTGTGCAGAAACATACAACCGCGCATTTTGAAAAAAGGAATTTTTTAATCCTCCTATTGTATATCCAATCTCTACATTTTTTAATCTCATGTAAGAAGCATCTTCAACAAAAATGCTGGAGACTTTGCTACTCCCATTGTCATTAAAAGTAGAACGCGGCATGGTATTACTTGTGCCTTCACCATGCCAGGCATTTAAAGTGTTTACAGAATGATTGAATGGACGTGTATCATAATCAATAATCTTTTTTAGGTCATTGTATTTTTCTACACCACTTACGCCCTGTAAAAATATGGTGACATCAAATCCTTTATAGCTGCCCGAAAAATTACCACCATAAGTAAGGCGGGGGTTTGGATTTCCAATATACGTTCTGTCATTATCATTTATAATTCCATCTCCGTTTAAATCCGCGAATTTTATATCTCCAGGCTTCACTTCCGGATGAGGCGCGCCGTTTAAATAATCATCTATTTCTTTTTGATTTTGATAAATACCTGTCATCTTAAATCCATAAAAGGAATTTAAAGGATGCCCGGGTTCTGTTTTTGAAACATTTCCATAAATACTCGGCAGGTTGGGGTCTAATTTATTAACATTATTGGTTACAGTAGCAAGGTTCCCATTCACACTGTATTTAAACGCATGGCTGTTATTTCTATAAGTTGCTGAAAACTCGAAACCTGTATTGCTGATTTCTCCTGCATTTACAATTGTTGGTTGTACATCTCCCACAACACTTGGCAGGCTCAAAGGCAACAAAAGATCAGAAGTTGTCTTTTTGAAGTAATCAACAGAAAGTGAAAACTTGTTTTTTAATAAACTCACATCCATACCGATATTATTCTGATTAGTGGTTTCCCATTTCAGGTCAGGATTTCCATAGCGGAGTAATGTCCCCAACGGATCATAAATGGCAAGAGAATTATAATTACTAAGGCCGGATTGGTTACCTAACTTACCTGTGCTGGCTCTTAATTTCAGATCAGAAATCCAGCTTACATCCTGCATAAATTTTTCCTGGGATATTCTCCAACCCACCGAGAAAGACGGAAAGAGTGCCTGTTGATTATTTTCTGCAAATTGGCTGGAAGCATCTTCTCTAAGACTTGCCGTAGCAAGAAAGCGGTTATCATAACTGTAATCTACCGATCCAAAAAGAGAGAACAACGCCCATTGTGAAGCGCCGCCACCATTCCAAAGGTCTAACGGGTAAGCGCCAAAATCTATATATTGGAATGCAGGATCTGAATTACTGTACCTTGATCTGGATGCTCCGATAGACGAAGCATGATTGGTAATAAATTCACTTCCCACCAATACATTAAACGAATGCAATTGAATCGTTTTCCTGTAATTTAATGTGTTTGTCCATGTAATAGTAGTTTCCTGACCGCGATCCTCATTTAAATTAGTGGGCCTGTTTTGTCGGCCTGTGCCTTGGTCCACAGAAGAACCGCCTCCGTCATCGTCCCCAAAATTTTTATTAAACGCCTTATTATGGGTCATGTTCAAATCTATACCTAGGTTGGTTCTCAGTTTTAATTCTTTATTTTTCAGGAAGGCATATTCTGCATATACGCTACCGAAAGTTTTAAAATTATTCCGTTTATCATTGGTAAAATAAGCCAAAGCAAGCGGATTGGAACTAAACTCATATTTATTAGCATCACTGTTCCAGGTTCCTCCATTTGCGGCCAGGTTTTGCGAATAAAAAGGCAAATCGGTAAATGGATCTGCGGGGCTATATGTAGGATCTGTCGGATCTTTATACACAGCGATTACCGGAGGGCGGATAAAAGCATGACGTATGATACCGGGCGCATCTCCGCTGGAAGAAAGTTTGTCTTGTAAAGTGTTGGAAATTTGCAAATTGGTACCCACGGTTAAACGGTCAGTAACATTGGCATTAATATTTGTCCTGAAACTCAGGCGCTGAAACTGATCGTTGTTGTATTTTACAATACCATTCTGTCCGTAATATCCGCCAGAAATTAAATATTGTAATTTATCAGAACCTCCGCTTGCTGAAAGTTCAAGGTTTTGCGATTTCCCCGTTTCGAACAATTCGTTTAACCAATTTGTATTTGCAAGATCAGTTCTGGATTTATCTGCAGTATAAGGGTTTGTGCCACTATATCCTGAATTATTCCAGCTCTCTTCCATCTTATTCATATACTGTGTGGCATTAAGCATTTTGGGAAGATTCGCTACTTTTTGAATACCTGTGTAATAGCCAATATCTATGCTTGATTTTCCTTTTTTACCGCCTCTTGTTACAATCACAATTACACCTCCGGAAGCTCTCGCTCCGTAAATAGCCGCTGCGGAGGCATCTTTTAAAACAGTCATCGATTGTATGTCTGTCGGGTTTAAAAAAGATATATCTGTAGTAGGCAAACCGTCAACAATATAAAGCGGGTCGCTGCTGCTGCCAATAGTTCCCACACCACGGATAGTAACATTGATGCCATCACCAGGTGCACCTGTACTTTGTGTAACTGTTACTCCTGCCACTTGCCCTTGAAGCATTTGTGCTACATCCTGGACTCTTCTTTCCTCAAGATTATCCATATTTACAGAAGAAATGGCCCCGGTAAATGAAGATTTTTTCTGGCTCGTATAACCTACCACCACCACATCAGACAAAACATTTACTGAAGAATCCAACGTTATTTCAAAACTTGTCCTGCCAGAAACAGAAACTTCTTTTGGAACGAATCCTACATGCGAAATTGATAAGATAGCATTGTTAGGAACGGTTAATGTAAAATTTCCATTCGTGCCAGTAATGGTTGCGTGATTTGTGTTTTTTACAGCCACTGTTACATTGGGCAATGGTGCCCCGGCATTCGAAATTACGGTACCGGAAATCTCTTTATTACCCGTGGTTTCTTTCTCCTGAGCGCTGACTGCAAAATGTGTCATTACCAGGATTAAGAAACAAAACACAGGCTTTAGTTTCCGGGGAAAATAGTTTGGGATGAGCCAAAGGTTATTTAAAAGATTTTTTTTCATACCAGCATCGTTTTAATAATTAAAAAATTAAAGTTTGTTATAAAAGGAAATTGAAAATCCGGGTTATTTGTTTGTTTACTATTGGTGAATATTCTTGGGTTCATTTTTTATAATCAGGATCCATTTGTGGAGTTCTCAATCCCGCTACCTCATCCGCCATCAGGACAAATACATTCCAGCACAAACCTCTCGTTGACGGCCACCAGCTATCTGTTGTAGTCCATTTGGTTGGAATAAATTCTTTACTAAAGGGCCATTTTGGATTTAGATAAATCTCTGCCCAAAGTCTGTTTTCCATAAGCGGTTTCGCTTTTTTCCATCCGTGTTTCAGCCCTGTAACATAAGCGCAATATTCTCCGCGAAGCCAGCTTCCACCGTTATAATAAAAACCGTCACTTTTTCCGTCTGAATAATTCTCTTCACCAAATTTTCCAAATGGCTGATAATCTTTACTGAGATAGGCATATCCTTTTTTATCTTTTGTAAGACGAATTAAAATGGGGGCGGTAGTTCCATATTCAGGATGCGGCGAATTAGGCACTTTATTTAAAATTGGAATTTGATCAAGATGATTAATTACCATTTCATCTGTAAGGATGGGGCGATTGAATAACCAAAGCGAATAAAATTCCGGTTCCAGATCGGTTAGAGAAATAAGATCAGGATATTTCTTGTCATAAAGAAGATGTTTTCTTTTAGTATCATAAAAATTGCGGTATTCCTGTTCTGCTTTTTCGACGTGTGCTTCTGAAATATCAAATCCTAATTCCTTTATTGTTCTCAGCGCAATTGCCAACATTCCCTGGTTTACCGCAAGCCTATCTGTTTTTGGATTAAAATCAATGATATCAATCTGGCAAAGTGGAAAATGAGATCTGCAAATTCCATCCCCTGTGGAATCAAATTCATTCAACACATAATCTACTGCTTTTTTTATTTTTTCCTGCGGAAGCGTAACTCCAAAACGGCGTTTATTCAGCAATGCCCACATAAGCCATTCTATGGTTGCTTCATTATCTTTTGCTTCTACGGATCCCATAAGCGGCGTTATGATTGTGCCAATTCCTCCTGCAGGCGTTTGTGTTTTTCCCCATTGTTCCCAAAGAGAAAGATTCAATTTTTTATTGTAGGTGGAAACAGTTGAAAAGAAACAATCCCTGTTGTACATATCCGGTGCATAATTCATGTTGGGCACGTTAAACGGGGTAAAATTTCTTGTGTCTGTAATCCAGTTGAGCATATTACAATTGGCATACAACATTTTTTCGGCCAACGATCCTTTAAAGCCTTTTCCTTCAGCTAAACGCGATTGAGAAGAGATCATAAACTTCTGATGAGATTTCCAGGGTTCTATAAATATATAAGAGATTTTTTCTACACTTTTTCCTAATGGAAGAATATTATAAGCCTCACGCTGTGGCTGGTTTTGCACAATCTGAAGATCTTTTATTTGAAGGGTGGATTTTTTTGAGGATTGTGTGCCAAGAAAAATGGAAACGCTGTCATTTTCAATATAGGGAACTAAAATACTTCCTTTGAAAAGTGTCCATTCAGAATCACTCGCAGGAAAATTGTCAATGTATTTTACACCATCCTCGAGTTCGATTATTTTATTTCCATTTTTAATTCTGAAAAGTTTCAAGGCAACAGGAGAATTTCCTTTACATAAAAAAGAAATTGTATAAACATGCTGATCTTTTAACGGTGCTATAAAATCAAGGCCCGATCTGTTTCCTCCTTTTCCTTTAATTGAAATAATATTCTTATTATTTGTTGATACATCTGCATTTTCATTTTCAAATGAAGAAGGTAGCTTTAAAATTTTTTCTGAGCCCGCGTCCAGGTTATACAATTCTCCATAAGTTTGCCTGATGTAATTATTATTTTGATCCTGTTCGGATAGATTGGCAACTGAAAATAATTCAGGATCGGGCAATCTTCGTAAACCAACAAAGCCGCCGCCACGACCGCTGAAACGGCGCCGGGTATTTCTTGTGTACTGATTTTTGTATCCGGCATCTGTTAGAAACCCTACCACATTCTGGTCGTCTGTAATAAAGCCAGCAGAAGGATACATTTCATGAACCAATCCTCCCGGAAAACTATCATGTTCAAAAGTTACATACCTCAATGGTTTTTGAGCCGGTCTTGAAGTTTCCTTTAATATGTAATACATACCGGGCATTGATGGCTGAAATAATTCAACTGTCTTTTTTATTACATTCGGATTTACGACTTCATAATTTACGGTTACTGATAAATTTGCATCAAACTCTTTAATATAGGAACTCCTTGTTAATGTAATATGATTCTTATCTCCGGTCCATTTTTCGCCCGTCCAATGATCCATATTTGCTTTGGTGCTCAGATCAAGATTATAGAGGTTTAAAGAAAACTCTTCTGAATCGGTAACGATAAGCTTATCATTATTATATATATCTACACGATACCCCTGGTGTGTATCGCCTGTAATTTTCAAAGAAACCGGTTGACACAAAACTGAGGAAGTCTTAAAAAAGAAAACAGCAAAAAGCAAAAAGAATATTAGTCTTAATTTATCAAGCAACATATCCATAAATTTGAAAATTAAAACTACATTTTCTGACTAACGGATCTGTACACTATGGTAACATTTCACTGTACTATCGTTGCGTTTTTACATATAAACAGCTTTATTTCACACTAAAACACGAAATAGAAAAAATTAATTGAATCAAATTTGAATTCAGGATTAGCAGTGAACCCACAAATAATGCAGGTTCCTTTTCCTTATACTGATAAAAGGATTATCTTCTTAATGTATTTTGCTCACGGTATTCATTAGGAGCGCAATTGTAACTTTTTTTAAACTCTCTAAAAAAATAAGATTGATTGTTAAACCCAGTTCTGTAAAATATTTCCGTCACCGTAAGATTTGTGGTGATTAGTAATCGGGCCGTATTTTTTAAACGTATGTGTTTTATAAATTCTCCCGGCGTCATTGCTGTAAGCGTTTTCAATTTTCTGTATAATTGCATTTTGCTCAGGCAAAATTCCTTTTCAAGAAAACCTGCATTCAGTTCCGGATCTGAAAGGTTTTGCTCAATTATATTTACCAGCTTCAATAAAAAAAATTTATCGGTTTCCGGGATGTCAGTTTCAGCAAACTCTTCAGAGGATGAGTTGCTTCTAAAAATTTCGTGAAGCCTTTGATGGTATTCCAATAATTTGCGTATCCTAACTTTTAAATGTTCAGAAGTAAAGGGCTTGGGAATATAAGCATCAGCGCCGGCTTCATATCCTGCAATACGGTGATCATCGCTTCCTCTTGCCGTTAATAGAATGAAAGGTATCTGGCAGGTTGGTAATTCATTTTTTATTTTATTACACAGTTCCAATCCATTCATATTAGGCATCATCACATCGCAAATAATTATGTCAGGCAAAATTTTATCAATTAATTCCAAAGCTTCCCCACCATCGCCGGCTTCGTAAACAATGTAATCTTCCTTTAAAATATCTTTTAGTAAAAATCTTATTTCCGGTTCATCTTCTACCACCAATATTTTTTTCTTATCCTGGTCCAGCAAGTCTTCAATAATTGCATCTTTATTGTTTTCTTTTGTAGAAATGGTATGATTGCTTTCGTTATAGGTAGTAATCGTTTTAAACAAGTAAGAAGGTTGAAGATTTTTGTTGATCTCTCCGTTTTTTTCATCAGAGTTTAATGGAAGAAATACCTTAAAAGATATCCATCTATTTTCGCTGGATGCCTCTATTCTTCCTTTAAGCATAATAACTAACTGCTGTGTAAAAGCAAGGCCAATACCTGTTCCGAACTTATTTTGCTTCTCACTATTTTTTGAAACCACATAAAATTTATCAAAAATCCGGTTGAGTTGTTCCGCAGGTAGTTCTATTCCCGAATTAGCTACAGTAATCTCAAGTTCTTTGGTTATTATATTTTCATTGGCAGTAAAAATCACATCTTCGCTTTTCCCGGAATATTTAAATGCATTTGATAAAAGATTAAAAATTATTTTTTCAAGTTTGTCTTCGTCTATCATTCCGGTAATTCCATTTCTAATATCAACTTCATAATGAATCTCATTTTGTTCACTTAATGCTGTAAAAGGAGCGGTTAGAGTATCTAACAATTCCGAAATATCTGCATAGGAATATTGGTTTTCAAAAAAAACAGATTCCACTTTTCTAAACTCCAGTAACTGATGAATTAAATAAGTAAGTTTAGATGCCTGCTGGTGGATTAAAGACAAAAAATACGGATTTTCTTTGGTGGCATTATTCACAGGCTTATCTAAAAATCTTTCCGCAGCTCCCATAATAAGAGTAAGCGGTGTTTGCAATTCATGGGCAATATTGGTAAAAAATCCAAGCCGGTTCTGATGAATCTCATCTTCCTTTTTTCTCATTAAATGCTCTACCTCCAATTGGTGTTTAATTTTTAATTTATTCTTTCTATATTGATAAAAGACATAAAACAGGATAGAAAATAATAAAGCATACGCAAAGAATGCATAAGGAGTAAGCCAGAAATATTGTTTTACTTCAACATTTAGCAAAGGCATTTCTTTTGTCCATGAGCCCTCCCCATTGCTCCACTTAATTTTCAACTTATAGTTTCCCGGTGAAATATTGCTATAAATAATTTTTCCCGTGATGCCTGCATAATGCCAGGTTTTATCATAACCATCTAAAAAATAACTGTATTCACATTTATTGGCATTTAAAAAACTAAGCGCTTTAATATCCAGGTCAAAAAAATTATCCTTCCTGTTTAAAGTGAAATCCAGAGGTTTGCCACCATGTGCGTTCACGATTAAAAAACCATTTCCTTCGGCCGGTTTACCACCCAATGAAATTTCAGAAATGTATAAATTAGGAAGCCAATTAGTCTTGTGAATATTTTGTGGTAGAAAATTATTAAAACCATAGGTGCCTCCAAAAAATAAATTATCATTATTGTCTTTCCATACTGCTCCATCGCAAAATTCATTGCTCTGTAACCCGTCAGATTGTTGATAATAGGAGACTTTCAGGTCTGATGGATTTACTTTTGCCAATCCCTTATTTGTACTTACCCAAATTTGTCCTGACCTGTCTTCTTCAATAGCATGGATGGTATTATTCGGCAATCCATTGGCAGTAGTTAATTTTTGAAATTCAGGTTTAGTCTTTAATGCATCGTTATTATTGATCAGGTTAAGGCCATAACTGGTGCCGACCCAAATCCGGCTGTGAGAATCTTTAAAAACGGTAAGCACATCATTATTTGATAAACTTCCATCGTAAGTGAATGCTTTAAAATTTCTAAAGCGTTTTGTTGTTTTATTCAATAAACTAAGGCCGCCATATCTGCAACCGATCCAGAGCTGATTGTCATCTCCTGCCTCAAGAGAATAAATAATATCATTTGCAGGACCGGTATTGCTGTTATCAGAATTAAACTTTTCTAAAAAAGCCACTGAAAGATTTTCCTTTTTATTACTAACAATTTTTAAATGTATCAATCCATAACCACTGGTTCCTAACCATAAAGATTTGTCTTTGTCCTGCAATATGGCATATACTGAACCAAACTCCGGCCACGAATTCCGGCCTTTTATATCATTCCATTTATAAAATTTTTTATTTCTCAGATTGTATACATCAATTCCTTTTCCATCTGTACCAATGTAGATCAGTCCATCGTTTCCCTTTTTTAAAGCATACACAGAATTGTTATCCAATTGATCAGGAGCTAAAAAATAATGTTTTTTTAATTCCGGATTATCCGCTTTCCAAAAATCAGGATACATAATGATGCCGCTACCTTTTGTTCCCACCCATAAATTTCCATTGGCTTCGCAAAAAGCCCTCACGGATTTATTGTAGGGCATTCCATTTTCAGAAGTGGTTATTGTGCCAAAGGATTTTGTTTGGGGATATATTTTCAGAATGCCGTTTCCATCAGTGCCAAACCATAAAATATCTTCTGTGCCTATAGACAAGGAAGTAATTTTTATATCCTTCATTTGTTTGGTCTCATCTGAAAGAAATTCAGAAGGGTTAAAATTTGTATCAAAAACGCTATAACCCCTGGAGACCCATCCAAGCAAATAATGATCGTGGTATAAAACCATTGTATTCAGGCTGTGAGGCATCTGGATCAATAGTTTTTTAGTAAATGTTTCTGTATTTACTGAAAATAAATTATTATCTGAAGTCGTAAAAAATAATTTATTATTTAGAACAAAAAAATTGGAAATATCCTTTTTCTCCAGAAATGTATATAGCAATTGAAAATTATTCTTATCATTTTCGCAAACGTCTAATTGGCCATTACTGTTTAACAACCATAAATGATTGTTATTATCAAAAGACACCTTTATTATTTTAGAATTCTGTTTTGGGAACTGCGAATTTTTAAAAGAGTCTGATTCATTATCGTAATAACTAAGGCCGTTTTTTTGGCTAAGACAATAAACGATGCCATCATTATTAACCGCAATTGCATATTCCTGTTCACTTACGTTTCCATTTTGATCCTGGTTATAGAAATAATTGAAAAATTTACCTGAATGTTTTTCATATCTTGATATTCCTTCAATAGTGCTGATCCAAATATTTCCGCATTTATCCTCTGTTATATTTTGAATAACATTGCTGCCAATACTTTTAAAATTATTTTCCTTACTGTAATTAAATACATGAAATTCTGAACCATCATACATATTCAA
>JBBQWJ010000019.1:0-24434 GCA_038210685.1 Chitinophagales bacterium
TTACCCGATGGAAAGCATGAAAGTGCGTGTATTTGATGGTTCGTTTCACCAGGTCGATTCTGATGCAATGTCATTTGAATTGTGTGCCAAGCAAGGTTATCGTGAAGCAGGCCGCAAGGCAAAACCTGTTTTATTGGAACCTATCATGAAAGTGGAAGTATTAACTCCGGATCAATACATGGGAGATGTTACTGGAGACTTGAACCGTCGTCGTGGAATGCTGGAAGGAATGGATACCAAGCATGGTGTGCAGGTGATAAAGGCAAAAGTTCCTTTGAGCGAAATGTTTGGTTATGTAACTCAGTTACGTTCTATTTCAAGTGGCCGGGCCACTTCTACTATGGAGTTTAGCCATTATGCGCCGGCGCCTAATAATATTGCGGAAGAAGTAGTTGCAAAACAGAAAGGAAAAATGAAAGTAGAAGATTAAGTGAGTTGTATATTTTTTTATAAAGAGGCTGTCTGAAAAGATGGCCTCTTTTTTTGCTCTACAGTAAACAAACAAAAAACAACATTCCTTATTTCCTGATTTGCCTCTTCAGTTGCAAGTAACTCCAAAGGGTAAATGGAAGCAAAAGCAGTATCAGCAAAGAGTACCAACTTTTATAAATTAAAAAAAATATCCAGGTAATTACTAAAACGTATAAAGGGTAGAAGAGAAATAATAATCCTGTCATTATGGAATCGTAATGATCTACAGCGCGTTTTTTTATGATCAAATGAATAATAAAATACATAGGGGCATTTGTAATAAAACCGAATATGGCAGGAACAAACAGCAGTATTTTTTTTAATAAAGACTGTTTTATATCAAACCGATCTTTAAGTTTTTGATGATCATTTTCTTCAATTTCAAAAACAAGTGGCCGCAATTGCGAAGTTAATTTTTCGTTGAATTGGTTGATTGATTTTCCGTCAGAAGAAAAAGAAAGCAAATCATTTTTTGAAATAATATTTCCAAAATTCAGGAATATATTTTTCCCATAAAACCGGAAAGAACTGTAATTAATTCCCAATGGCAACACTTTCAATTCAATATTATTTTGCCATGCATTTAGCGCAAGTCTTGCAGTTCCTTTTTTTAAAGTGCGAAGTTTCCATTCATTTGTACAACCTCCTTCACTAAAAATTAAAACGATTTTATTTTCTTCAAATAATTTTTTGCAGGCTTCAAAAGTCGTGTAATTATATCCAAGGTTTTCTATGCCTTCACTCACCCGGTATACCGGGAGCATGTTGCATGATTTCAGGATTTTTGTAAATATTTTTCCTGCAAAAGCATCACCGCGTGCAAGTGAATAAACAGGCTTTTTAAAAAGCGTACTGACTATAATTGCATCCAGAAAAGAATTGGGATGATTGGCTGCAATAAGCATAGGGCCACCTTGTCGTAAGAACGTTTTATTATTGATAATAATCTTACGGCAATAGAAATGAAGCGCAAGCCTAGAAGGATAAAATAAAATTTTATACAGCAATCGTTTTTTGATAAAAATAGGGAATCATATGATACCCTTATTCTGCTATCACTTCTTTTTTAGGAAAATGAGTTTTTTTCAATTTCTTTTTAAGCAACTTTCCTTCATTTTTAATTTCTTTTTTCTCTGTTTCAGAGAGCATCATCCATACGCCGGCTCCCATTATTGCAAGTAAAACTAATAATCGTTTCATAATAAAATTTATTTTGCTCTATCAATAAGTTTGCCAGATCAATTTAACTGGGGATCTATAGGATAATTAATCATCCTTTTATAATCGCCGCCTAAAAAATTTAGCGACTCTTTCCATGTTTCAGTAGCGTTTGTTTCAAAAATTAATTTTCGTGTAGCCTTTACCGTTATCCAGCTATCTTCTTTCATTTCTGTGTCCAGTTGCCCTTCTGTCCAACCGCTATAACCAATAAAAAACCGGATTTTATCAGTGCTGATATTGTTATTTTTTAAATGAATTTGCAAACTTTCAAAATTGCCTCCCCAAAATACTCCATCAAAAACCTCTACACCACCACTGATAAGATCTGGATATTGATGCAGGAAATGTAAGGAATCGGGTTGTACCGGGCCTCCTGAAAATACCGGGAAATCAGGCATTTCCAAATCCGGAATAAGTTCATCTAAAGTTTTCGAAAACTGTTTATTCAATACAAAACCAAAAGTTCCTTCTTTCACATTTTCGCACAGAAATATGACAGTTCGACTAAAATTCGGATCTTTTAAAAACGGGTTGGCGATTAATAAAGTTCCTTTTGCTGGTGAAATCATGTAACTAAATTAATTTTATTTGCTCAAAAAAAATAAAAAAGCCTTTCTTTATTGCCAAAATAAAAGATAAGAGTTAGTTAAAAAACCAAAGTTAAATGGCTGCCACAATCATTTTGCAGCCTATGAAGTTTAAATTTGCGCGAATGAAAAAAATTTTCCCAATAATTACTGTTCTCGTTTTTATTTCCTTATTGGGGATCATTTTTTTTCAGATCGTTTGGATCAAACAGGCTTTGCAGGATAAAGAACTTCAGTTTGAGGAAACGATAAAAATGGTTACAACTCAGGCCGCAAATGATCTTATAAATGAAAGGTCGAAAATTAGCCAGTTTAACAACAAAAAAAATGGTGACCTTTTATTTCCGCTTAATGTATTTCCTACAACTATCGCTCACAATTTCTCAACGGAGGAAATAAGATCGATCATCAATAAGGAATTTGAAAAAAGCAATATCAAAGGGCTTGATTTTGAATTTGATGTTACCAACACTTCGATGATCGGCGATGACCTACAATCTAAAAATTTTTATACTGCGTATAATGATACCAGTAACAACTTTTCTGTTGTTATCCCAATTGATCCGGTAGGAAACAGTTTTGCTGAACAGCTGGCTCCGCAGGAACTCCTGATACTTGTAGTTTCGCATGTGAAGAATGTTGTATGGAGACAAATGTTATGGATGTTGATCGGTGCATTGGTTTTTACCTTAATCATTTTCACTGCTTTTTTTATTACTATACGTGCCTTGCTTAAACAGAAAAAATTAAGTGAAATAAAATCGGATTTTATAAATAATATGACGCATGAATTTAAAACTCCGATTGCTACCATTTCTCTTGCTGTTGATGCTTTGAAAAATGAAAAGGTGGTAAATGATAAAACCAAAAGGGATTATTTCTCAGGTATTATCAAGGATGAAAACAAACGAATGAACAAGCAGGTAGAAACAATCCTGGAAGCTGCTTTGATGGACAAACGGGACATTCAATTAAACCTGGTTCCTTTGCATGCACATGAGCTCATGCGTTCGGCAATCAATAATATTCAACTGCCAATAAAAGAAAAAAACGGTGTTTTGGAAACTGATCTTAAGGCAACTAATGACCTGGTACTTGCAGACGATGTGCATTTTACCAATATCATAAATAACCTGCTGGATAATGCCGTAAAATATTCAAAAGACGGTCTTAAAATAAAAGTAACCACTTGCAATTACAATAGCCATTTCAGAATAAAAATAGAAGATAACGGCATCGGTATGAATAAAGAAACGATTAACCGTGTTTTCGAGAAATTCTATAGAGCACACACCGGTAATATTCATAATGTTAAAGGGTTTGGTTTGGGCCTTAGTTATGTGAAATCCATTGTAGACGCTCATCATGGCAAAATTAAAGCTGAAAGTACCCCGGGAAAAGGAAGCTGTTTTACACTTGACTTTTCGGTAATAAAAAAGTCCTCTTAATATTTTTCTATTCTTACTTTTTAAACTTCACTTCCGCTTAAGAGAGAATAAAAATCTGCCTTAAAAGTTTATCCACTGCTTTTCCACAGTCTATTCACACCTATAATAATCTAAGATTAGTTTATTGGCATTAACCTCTTTGCTGAAAAGGTATTCCTGTTTGTGGATAAAAAAGAATTTTACGAAAATGATGAGAAAGTGGGAAAAAGTGTTATTTTGTGGAGGATATTGAAATTTTTCAATCAACAAGTACATAATGACAGGCTTTATAGGTGAATACGAAGCTACATTAGACGCAAAAGGACGATTTCTACTTCCGGCAGGTTTTAAAAAACAATTGCCGGAAACTGGAGGAGATCTTTTTGTGGTGAACCGGGGTTTTGAAAAATGCCTGAGTTTGTATACTTCAGGTAGCTGGGAACCTATATTTTCTGAACTAGGCAAGTTGAATGATTTTGATCCAAAAGTAAGGCAATTCAAACGGTATTTTTTAAATGGCGCCACGCAGGTAAGCCCTGATAGTGCAGGCAGGCTTTTACTCCCGAAAAATCTTATGGAATATGCAAGCCTGGAGAAGGATATCGTTTTGGTTTCCGCTATTGACAAAATAGAAATTTGGGATAAAACGAAATATCAGCAGTTCTTTGAAACTTTTTCACCGGAAGCATTTAGTGATCTGGCAAAAGAAGTAATGGCAGGTGATAAAATAATCAAACAATAATTATGCAACAGGCATATCATGTGCCGGTATTATTGGAGGAAGCAATAGAAGGTTTGCAAATACTTCCTTCGGGGATATATGTTGATTGCACCTTTGGTGGCGGTGGTCACAGCAAAAAGATCCTGGAAAAATTAAATACCCAGGGAAGATTAATTGTTTTTGACCAGGATGAAGATGCAAAAAAAAATCTGCCCGATGATAACCGGGTAATTTTTGTTCCTCACAATTTTCGTCACCTCCAACGCTTTTTGCGCTTTCACAAAATTCAAAAAGTAGATGGCATCCTGGCTGACCTGGGAATTTCAAGCCACCAGATAAATAAAGCAGAAAGAGGCTTTTCTACAAGATTTGACGCGGCAATGGACATGCGGATGAACCAGGGTGATGTAAAGACCGCTGCCGATGTTGTCAAAAATTATTCAGAAGAACAACTCCATAAAATTTTTGAACAATACGGTGAGGTTACTAATTCAAAAACATTAGCCAAAAGAATCCTGGAAGTAAGAAAAACACAATCGTTAAGCACGATCAAAGAATTTAAAAATGCAGTTTATCCCGTAGTAAAAGGCAACCCTGAAAAATATTTTGCGCAGGTTTTCCAGGCATTGCGGATAGAAGTAAATGAGGAGTTGGAGGTGCTGAAAGAATTGCTTGCACAGTCGATAGAAGTTTTAACAGAAGGAGGAAGAATTGCAGTGATCACTTTTCATTCTTTGGAAGACAGGCTCGTAAAGAATTTTTTTAGAAACGGAAATTTTGAAACGGAACAGCAGAAAGATCTTTACGGCAATACTGAAAAAAGTGAATTAAAAGTCATCACTAAAAAACCCATTATCCCGTCAAAAGACGAACTGGAAGCAAATCCGCGTTCACGAAGTTCGAAATTACGTATAGCAGAAAAGATAAAAGTTTCATAAGAATAAATTAATGAAATATTAAAAGATTATCAATATCAAATGATAAGTGAAACAAATATAAATGATCGAAAAAAAGTGAATGGATCACCTAAGAAGAGAAGGTTTTTGATGTATAACCGCTTTATTGTAAAGAACATTCCTTTTTATTTTTTCATTGCTCTTATTGCAGTTATCTACATAGCAAATGGCCATTATGCTGATAAAACCATGAGGGAAATAAATAAAACGGAGAAGAACTTAAAAGAAATGGAATACGAATTTAAAACAGTGAAACAGGAAGTGATTTTCAGAAGTAAAGAAAGTGAACTGGCGAAGGCTGTAGAACCATTAGGCCTAAAACCTTTGATGGTACCTCCATTACGGATAATAGATACGTTGCAAAAGAATGAATAAAAAAAGACAATAAAAGTTGAAAAGAATTTAAACCCTAACATTAAACTCTATAACAACTCTTGGATATAAAAAAAGACATATTGTGGCGCGTCCATCTTTGCTTTCTCTTCATGATAGTGTTGGGAGTAGTAGTGCTGGGTCGCGCAGTTTACATACAAAGGGTACAGGGAAATTATTGGAAAAGCATGAGCAACAAACAACATTTAAAATATATGGATATTGACGCTGAAAGAGGTAGTATTTTCAGTGAAGATGGAAATATGCTCAGTACTTCCATCCCTGTTTTTGATATTTATATTGACTTTGGGGCTGATGGTCTTCTTGAAAAAGATGGTAAAAGATTTTATAAGAATCTTGATTCATTAAGTATTTCTCTTGCTTCACTATTTAAGGATCAAAGTGCTGCTTCTTACAAAAAGATGTTGTTGTCAAAATATAAAAAACGACTAAGGTATTATAGTTTAAAAAAGAAAATTTCATTTGAAGAATACCAGGCACTCAGAAATTTTCCATTGGTAAGAGAAGGAAGAAATAAAAGTGGTTTTATTGTAGAGGTAAGAGATAACAGGATCAATCCTTATGTATTACTTGCCAATCGTACCATTGGCCTTTCGCGTGGAGATACCAGCAAAAACGTAGGTTTGGAAAGATCATATGATAGCGTACTAAAAGGTCAAACCGGGCAAAGATTAATGCGCTATTCAGCCGGAACTTATGTGCCCGTCGACGGAGCTGAAATAGAACCGGAAAACGGAAAAGATGTAGTTACAACTATCAATACTTATATCCAGGACGTGGCTGAAAATGCTTTGCTGGAAATGATGGATCAAAATAGTTCAATACACGGCAGTTGTATTGTAATGGAAGTGAAAACGGGAAAAATAAAAGCAATTGCCAACCTGGGCAGAAGGCCGGATGGAACTTATTGGGAAGATTATAATTATGGGTTTGGCATGAGAACTGAACCGGGATCTGTATTTAAACTGGCAACATTAACCTCACTGCTTGAAGATAAATATGTTGATACGGGAAGCATTGTTGATTGTGAAGGTGGCCGTAAGAATTTTTATGGTTTAAATATTACAGATTCACATTTAGGAACTGGCCTGATTACTGTGAAAGAAGCTTTTGCCATTTCATCAAATGTGGCATTTGCTAAACTAGCTGACGAATATTATCATAATCAGCCCGAAAAATTTTATAATCACCTGCATGATTTAAGGCTTGACCAGAACTCTGGAATCGATATAGTGGGAGCGCCGCGGCCATATATAAAAAAGCCAACCAGTAAATATTGGGCTAAAACCACAATTCCTTTTATGGCTCATGGCTATGAAGAACTTGAAACTCCCTTGAATCTTCTCATGCTTTATAATGCTGTGGCAAATAATGGAAAAATGATGAAGCCCTACCTCGTTAATTCAATAAATGATATGAGCGGGGAAATTGAAACTTTCAAACCACACGTTTTGATTGATAAGATTTGCAGCGACGCAACTTTAGGCAAATTGAAAGCATGTTTACGCGCCGTAATAACATACGAACATGGAACAGGGCATGGGTTGGAGAGCAATGTTTGTCAGTTTGCCGGCAAAACAGGAACTGCCGTTTCTGCAATGGATAATCGCGGTTATAATAAAGGTTCAAAAATTTATCAATCTGCCTTCATGGGATATTTTCCGGCTGATAACCCTGTATATAGCATAGGAGTTGTTATCCAAAACAGCAGTGAATCTAAACATGTATATGGTGCATCTGTTGCCGGTCCCGTGTTTAAAGAAGTAGCCGACAGACTCTATGCAAGCCAGGTGGCAAAGAAATATTTTGACCCGAATGAAATGCCTGTTGATAAAGACTTGTATAGATTTTACGGAATGAAAAAGGATGTAAATAAAATCCTTGAGCAGTTTAAATATAATGAAACAGATTCTGCTGTAGGTTCATGGTCAACCGGGTTTTTGCAGGATAAAAATGCGAAGCTGATCAGTGATAATATTTCTGGTTTTAATAAAACTATTCCGGATGTGAAAGGGATGGGTTTAAAAGATGCGGTTTATTTATTAGAGAATATGGGATTAAAAGTTTCGGCTTCGGGAAGAGGGAAAGTGATCTATCAATCGCTGGCACAAAATGCGGGATTTAATAAAGGTGAAACAATAAAACTTGAGCTAAATTAATGGCGACATTACAGGAAATATTGTATAAGGTAAACCTTGAAAAAGTAGTAGGAGATACTGCCATTCAAATTTTGGATTTACAGATCGATTCGCGTAAAGTGAAGCCGGGCTCGTGTTTTATTGCAGTAAGAGGAACGGTTACTGATGGGCATGATTATATCCAAACAGCAATTGAAAGTGGTGCAGTAGCAGTGGTATGCGAAAAAAATCCTCAAAATCTTAAAGAAGGAATTCATTATATCATTGTGGCAAATAGTGCCAGTGCTGCCGCAATTATGGCTCATAACTTTTATGGCCGTGTAACAGAAAAAATATCATTGGTAGGAGTAACAGGAACAAATGGAAAAACAACAGTTGCTACTTTGTTATTTAAATTATTTAATTCCCTTGGAAAGAAGTGTGGATTAATCAGTACGGTTCAAAATCAAATAGCTGAGGAAGTTCTTCCTTCCACACATACAACTCCCGACCCGATAAGCCTTAATGCTTTGTTGGGAAAAATGTATGCTGACGGTTGCACACACGTGTTTATGGAAGTGAGTTCGCATGCAATACATCAGCATAGAATAGATGGACTGCAATTTGCAGGTGGAATTTTTACCAACATCACACACGATCATCTTGATTACCATAAAACTTTTGATGAATACATTAAAGTAAAAAAAGCATTTTTTGATTCACTGCCTTCCAGGTCTTTTGCGCTTAGTAATGCGGATGATAAGCGTGGCGGCGTAATGCTTCAAAATACAAAGGCCAGAAAATATTTGTATAGTCTTAAAACTATGGCCGATTTTAAAGGAAGGATCATTGAAGATTCATTGTTGGGATTGGAATTAATGGTTGATGATGTGGAAGTTCACTTCAGGTTGATCGGCACTTTCAATGCTTATAATTTATTAGCAGTCTATGGTGCTGCTATTTGTATGGGTGAAGAAAAAGCGAATGTGTTGCAGATTTTGAGCAATACCACCGGCGCTGAAGGAAGATTTGATTACCTGGTTTCTCCAAATGAAAAAATAGTTGGAATTGTTGATTATGCTCATACCCCTGATGCACTGTTGAATGTATTGGCAACCATAAAAAATCTTCGCCACGGGGAAGAAAATATTATTACAGTGGTCGGTTGTGGTGGCAATCGTGATAAGGCAAAAAGGCCTCAGATGGCGGAAGTTGCCTGCGAGTATAGTGATAAAATAATTTTTACCTCTGATAATCCAAGAAATGAAGATCCGGAAGAGATCATTAAAGAAATGGAAAAAGGAATACCGGTTACCGCAAGAAAAAAATGTCTTTCAATAACTGACAGAAAAGAAGCGATAAAAACCGCTGTCTCTTTTTCAAAAAAAGAAGATATCATTTTGGTTGCAGGAAAAGGACATGAAAAATACCAGGAAATAAAAGGAGAAAGAAAACATTTTGATGATAAAGAAGTTTTAGCCGAAATGTTTCATTTACTGGAAAAATAAAATTAGAAATAAGTAAAAACAATGCTATATCAGCTATTTGAATGGTTTACTAAAAATGGAATAAAATTCCCCGGCAGCGGGTTGGTCCATTTTATCACCTTCCGGGTGTTGATAGCAGTATTGTTGTCTCTTATCATCACTATGGTCTATGGTAAAAAACTGATCAGGATCTTAAAGAAAAAGCAAATTGGCGAATCAGTAAGAGAACTGGGTTTGGCAGGCGAGCAAATGAAAAGCGGAACACCCACCATGGGTGGAATTATTATTCTCCTGGCTATTCTTATCCCTACTTTGCTATTGGCAAATCTGGATAAAGTTTACGTGAGATTGATGTTGCTGTGTACAGTTTGGTTGGGTGTTATTGGATTCATTGATGATTATTTAAAAATTCGCGCGCGCAAAATTTCAAAAGGAAAAGGCATTGCACATAAGAAAACGAATGCGGATGGACTCGCTGGAAAATTTAAAATATTCGGGCAGGTAATCCTTGGAATTATAATCGGCGCAACACTTTACTTTAATCCTAATGTGGTTGTGAAACGTGAGATCATGGGAAGTACAACCAGCACTTTTGTGCCTCAACGGGGCGAACATAAAGTGGGTGAAGATACTGTCTTTGCCAACGGACAAATGCATCGCTTTGTTACGGTAAAAACACCTATCACTACGATTCCATTTGTAAAGACACACGAATTTAATTATGCAAGATTATTACCGGCAAGCCTTGAAGATTACACATACATTCTCTATATCCTCATTGTAATTTTTATTGTTACAGCGGTTTCCAATGGCGCTAACATTACTGATGGATTAGACGGCCTGGCTACAGGAGTAAGTGCAATAATTGGTTTAGGTCTTGGTGTGTTTGTTTTTGTAAGTGGTGATGTGCGCATTGCAGAATATTTGAACATCATGTACATTCCTAACCTAAGTGAATTATCCATTTTTATTGCTGCGTTTGTAGGTGCCTGCGTTGGATTTTTGTGGTATAATGCTTATCCGGCGCAGGTTTTCATGGGTGATACGGGAAGCCTGGCTCTTGGTGGTATTATAGCCTCTCTCGCAATTATTGTAAGAAAAGAATTATTGATCCCTATTTTTTGTTTCGTGTTTTTGATAGAGAACGTAAGTGTGATGATACAGGTTTCTTATTTCAAATACACAAAGAGAAAATATGGTGAGGGGAGGCGAGTTTTTTTGATGAGTCCTTTACATCACCATTACCAGAAATTAGGATATCATGAAAGTAAGATTGCTGTTCGTTTTTGGGTAGTTACAATTCTTACCATGGTACTTGCAGTGGTTACATTAAAACTTAGATAAAATAAAATTTAAAATAAAATGAATTTGATATGAGCATTTAAAAAAAGAAACACAAGGATATCAAAAAATTTGTCTTTATGAAAACGATTTTTTTTGAATTAGAAAAGTTTAAACCATACCAATACCCGTGATAAGCTTTTCTGACCCGTTAAATTTCATGCCGTTGAAGAACCAATTTTTTAATTGTCAAAATCCCAATTAAAAAGCCGGAATGAATAGAATAGTAATACTTGGAGCTGGCGAAAGTGGCATTGGTGCTGCGTTGCTTGCTAAAAAAGAAGAATTGGATGTTTTTGTGAGTGATGCCGGTATGATTAAGCCGGCTTTCAAAAATGAATTAGCAGCAGCTGCAATTGATTTTGAAGAAGGAAAACATTCAAAAGAAAAAATATTGAATGCTTCGGTTATTGTCAAAAGTCCGGGCATACCTGGGAAGAATGAAATGATAAAGAAGATAAGGCAAGAAGGAATAGAGATTATCAGTGAAATTGAATTTGCTTACAGGTATAAAGGAAAAAGTAAAATAATTGCAATAACTGGTAGCAACGGAAAAACAACAACTACAGCCATGATTTATCATATCTGTAAAACCGGCGGAGCAGATTGTGCATTGGTTGGAAATATCGGTGTTTCATTCGCAAGGCAGGTTGCAAATGATCCGAAAGGGTTATATGTGGTTGAAGTAAGTTCTTTTCAGTTGGATGATATAAAGACTTTTCGGGCGGAAGTTGCGGTATTAACCAATATCACCGAAGATCATTTGGACAGGTATGAATACAAATTTGAAAATTATATCAACAGCAAATTCAGGATCATTGAGAATCAAACTGAAAGTGATTTTTTTATTTATAACGACGACGATGAAATAACGAAAAAGTATTTAAACAAATTTTTAAAAAACACTAACCCATTACCAATAAGTATGAACCACGAACTACCAGAAGGAGCCTATATCGTAAATGCAGAAATGCATTTGAAATGGAAGAATGAAGAGATGCAAATGAATGTTGAGGATTTTGCGGTTAAGGGAAAACACAATCAATACAACACGATGGCAGCAGGCATTTCATCTGCAGTAATGGGCATCAGGAAAGAAAAGATAAGAGATGCTATTCAGACTTTTAAAAGTTTGGAACACCGGATGTCAACAGTTGCAACTATAAGAGGCGTTGAGTTTATAAACGACAGTAAAGCTACCAATGTAAACAGTACATGGTATGCACTGGAGTCTATGACGAAACCCGTAATTCTAATTCTTGGCGGTGTAGATAAAGGAAATGATTATTCTTTTATTAAAGATCTGGTAAAAGAAAAGGTAAAAGCAATTGTCTGCATGGGAATTGATAATACAAAGATTCATGAGGCATTTGGAAATGAAGTTCAATTGATGATAAACACGCAAAGCGCTAAAGATGCCGTGCAGGCTTCGTTTCATTTTGCTGATAAAGGGGATGTGATTCTTTTATCACCGGCTTGCGCCAGTTTTGATTTGTTTAAAAATTATGAAGATCGCGGTAACCAATTCATCGAAGCAGTAAAAGACCTGTAAATTTTTTTGATGGTGACAGTTAAAAGAAATAAATGTAAATGAGTGAAACAAAACAAATAGTATCCAACACTTTATCTTCTGCACAAGGAGTTACGGGCAATCTTTTGAATCGTACCAAAGGAGATAAAGTTATATGGGCTATTGTGATCTTACTTACAATGGTGAGTATACTGGTAGTGTACAGCAGTATTGGCTCACTTGCCTACAGGATGAATAAATCTACCGAAAGTTACTTATTCAGGCAGATTGGTTATATCTGCTTAGGCGTTATCATCATTTATTTTGCCCATCGGGTTAATTACACAATTTATTCGCGCGTTTCTTCTATCCTCTTTGTCATTTCTGTGCCGCTCTTACTTTATACCTTAAAATATGGAAGCCATATTAATGACGCAAGCCGCTGGATAAAATTGCCGCTTATCAATCTCACTTTTCAAACTTCTGATCTGGCAAAACTGGCGCTGTTCATGTACATGAGCCGCCTTTTAAGCAGAAGGCAAAATGTAATTAAAGATTTTAAAAAAGGATTCCTCCCTCTTATAATTCCTGTTGCAATTATTTGTATGTTGATCGCTCCGGCAAATCTCTCAACTGCTTTATTGATCGGGGGTATAGCGTTGCTTCTTATGTTTATTGGAAGGGTTAAAACCCGGCATATCATGCTGGTTATCGGGGCAGCATCTATTCCCGTTATTATTTTAATCACAGTTGCATCTCATTATTATAATCATGAAGATCATGTAACAAAAGATCTGCCAGCAGTTTTATCCTTTGGAAGAATGCCCACGTGGATAAAACGTGTACAGGATTTTATGTATGCAGATAAAGAAGATGCTTCTTACCAGATACAACAGGCAAAAATTGCAATTGCCACAGGCGGTATTTTTGGAAAGGGACCTGGCAAAAGTGAAGAAAGAAATTTTTTGCCACATCCTTACAGCGATTTTATTTATGCAATTATTATAGAAGAATATGGACTTGTGGGAGGCGCGGTAATATTGCTAATCTATCTTCTTTTTTTATTTCGAAGCATAAAACTTTTTCGGCGATGTCCATACGCTTTCGGTGCCTTCCTGGCGGTGGCGCTCAGTTTTACATTAGTAATACAGGCATTAGTGAATATGGCAGTAAATGTAAACTTGTTTCCTACAACGGGAGTCACGCTGCCTCTTGTGAGCATGGGCGGAAGCAGTTTGTTGTTTACCTGTTTTTCAATAGGCATCATTTTAAGTGTAGCAAGAAATGTGGAACAGGCTGAAGGAAGAAATGTAGAACTGGCAACTCAGCAAACTGAAGAAGAAGTTGAATAAATAAAAAAATAAAAATTTGAACTATTTGTTGGTTTACTGATAATGGGTTCTATAAAACCCTCCTTTGGAGGGAAGGGAGGCAGCAACCATGAAAATAATAATTGCAGGCGGTGGTACAGGAGGTCATATTTTTCCGGCATTGGCAATTGCTAATGCATTGAAAGATCAGGATGCTGCAATTGAAATTTTGTTTGTAGGGGCAAAAGGAAAAATGGAGATGGAAAAAATACCTGCGGCAGGTTATGAAATTGTTGGACTTGATATCGCCGGTTATAACAGAAGTTCTTTGATAAAAAATATTTCACTTCCGGTAAAACTGGTAGCGAGTTTTTTGCAGGTAAGAAAAATTCTTAAAACGTATAAGCCTGATGCAGTAGTAGGAGTGGGAGGATATTCAAGCTATCCTGTTTTACGATCTGCGCAAAGCATGAAAATTCCAACGTTTATTCATGAAAGCAATTCTTTACCCGGCAAAAGCAATATCATGCTTGGTAAAAGGGCAACCGAAATTTTTGTTCCTTCTGAAGGAATGGAAAAATATTTTCCTTCTGAAAAAATAAAGATAACGGGAAACCCTATACGAAAAGTTTTTTTGAAAAACATTTCAAAAGATGAATCGCTTACTTTTTTTGGATTACAACCGGAAATGAAAACGGTTTTTGTAATGGGTGGAAGCCTGGGCGCCAAAAGCATAAATGAAACGATAGAACAGAACATTGATCTTTTTAAAAAGAATAAGCTTCAGCTTATCTGGCAAACAGGAAAAAATTTTGCAGCCCAGGCCGCAAAAGCTGAAGAGGAAAGAAGCAACATCTGGTCTAATGCTTTTATTGATAAAATGGAAAATGCGTATGCCGCAGCGGATGTGGTTATTTCAAGATCGGGAGCTATGGCCGTTGCTGAATTGTGTGTTGTAGGGAAACCGGCAATTTTTGTTCCTTATCCTTTTGCGGCTGAAGATCACCAGGCTGTAAACGCATCGGTTTTGGTAAACAAAAAAGCGGCTTTGATGGTGCCGGACGCAAAAGCAAAATCTGAGTTATTTCCTTGTTTACTGCAATTGGTAAATGATGAACAATTAATGGAAGATTTAAAAAATAATATTTCAAAGCTGGGCAATGAAAATGCAGACGAAATCATTGCCATGGAAATATTACATAAAATAAATAAAATATAAAGATTAGATTTTTAAAATAAAATGAAGGATTTTAAAAATATATCGCGGGTTTACTTTTTAGGTGTAGGTGGCATTGGTATGAGCGCACTTGCCCGTTATTTTTTGAGTAAAAAAATTGTGGTGAGCGGATATGATAAAACATCCACGCCTCTCACTCAACAAATGCAGCAGGAAGGGATTACTATTCATTATGAGGACAATGTGGATTTGCTGGATAAAGAGGCAGACCTTGTGGTGTATACACCAGCGATTCCTAAAGATCAGAAAGAGTATAATTATTATAAGGATAACGATTATGAATTAGCGAAAAGAAGTGATGTGTTGCAGGAAATTACGCGCTCTTCTTTTAATATTTGTATTGCAGGTACTCATGGAAAAACTACTATCAGCACTATGGTAGCACATATTCTCCGGCATAGCGGATATGGCTGTAATGCCTTTTTGGGTGGGGTTTCAGTAAATTATCATACAAATTTCTGGAGCAGTGAAAATAATGTTTGCGTTGTGGAAGCTGATGAATACGACAGGAGTTTTTTAAAGCTCTCTCCTGATGTGGCAGTTATTTCATCCATGGATGCTGATCATCTTGATATATATGGCACCAAAGAAAAAATGGAAGAGGCCTTTGTGGAATTTGCTAATCAATTAAAACCTGGGGGCATTTTATTTACAAAGTATGGCTTACCAGATAAAAATTTTACTGCGTCTAAGCATGAACGTTATAGCCTTCAGAATGATATGGCCGATGTATACGGATCTAACATTACAATGCGGGACGGTGGTTACCTGTTTGACGTAAAATCAAAGAAGTGGGAAATTAACGACATAAAGTTGAACATTGGTGGCATGCATAATGTTGAAAATGTAATTGCCGCAATAGCAATCGCTGCTTATTTGGATATTAATCCTTTAAAAATAAAAAATGCAGTTGGAACATTTAAAGGCGTTAAAAGAAGATTTGAGTATATAATCTCTGTGAATGAAGCGGCGAAACTGAAGAATAACGTGGTTTATATTGATGATTATGCTCATCATCCTGAAGAATTAGCAGCGCTGATACGAAGTGCAAAAAGTTTATTCAGTTTTAAAAAATGTTCCGTCATTTTTCAGCCTCACCTGTTTTCGCGTACCAAAGATTTAGCAAAAGAATTTGCTGAAAGCCTTGATCTTGCGGATAGAATTCTGATTCTTCCTATCTACCCGGCGCGCGAATTACCAATGGAAGGAGTTTCAAGTGAGTTGATTTTCGATCAAATGAAAAATGAAAATGCAGCAGTTCTTTCTAAGGAAGAATTATTAAAGTATCTGCAAGGTGATTATTTAAAGCTCGTTCATGAAAGTTCTTTCGGAGAAGTGCTAATCACTGCAGGTGCGGGGGATATTGATCAACTGGTGCAACCAATAAAAAAAATATTGTTGAATTAGGTTTTAAAAATATGGCAGCAAATAAAAAATACAGGCTCAAAAAATTGCTTTCTGTTTCAGTATGGATCATGCTGGCTTCGGGAGTTGTTGTGCTGTTGGTAGCTGCGATTAGTAAAAAAAATGCTGAACGGATCAGAGGGGTGGACATACAAATATCAGGGATTCAAAACAACTATTTTATCGACAAAAAAGAAGTGTTGAAAATTCTTGAAAGAGCAAACGGTAAAAAACTGGATAAATCAACCATGGGTTCTGTTGATCTGACTGTAATGGAAAACCAGTTGGGGAAAAACGAATGGATCAAAAAGGCAGAATTATTTTTTGATAATAATAAAGTATTGCAGGTAAAGGTTACAGAGCGCGAGCCTATAGCACGCTTATTCACTGTTTCCGGTGCTTCATTTTATATTGATAGTTCTTTGAAACGGTTGCCTTTGAGCGATAAGTTTTCTGCCCGTCTTCCGGTATTTACCAGTTTTCCTACAGATGTGCGAATCTTAAAAAAGAGTGATAGCACACTATTGGACCAGGTAAAAATATTGAGTGAATATATAAATGCACATCCGTTTTGGATGGCGCAGATAGACCAGGTAGATATTTCATCAAAAGGGAATTTTGACCTGATTCCAAAATTAGGAAACCAGGTAATCCACTTTGGAGATGCAAGCGATTACGAACAAAAATTCAACAAATTACTTGCCTTTTATAAAAAGGTGGAAACAAAGGTTGGATGGAACAAATATTCTGTTTTAGATATCCAGTATAAAAACCAGGTTGTTGGGGTGGTGAGAGATGCTGCAGAAATAAAAGAGGATTCTTTAAAAGCGATAGAAATTATGAAAGAGATTATATCTGAAGCAGAAAAAAACACAAACGATTCGACTAAAATTCAATTACCTCAACCGGCTGATAACAATGAAAATATAATCGAATCGCCGGTTTTAGATCATACACTCCGTGAAAGCAATAATGAAAATATCAATAATTCTGAAAAGAAAGTTGGTACTGTGGCCCCTATCCATCATCCTGAAAAACCATTTTTAAAAAAACAATTCTCAACAGAGAAAAAAGTAGTGATCAGACATCCATCATCAAATGAAAGACCCCATCCCCGCCCTACACAAAAAGTAGTGGTAAAATCAAAAAAAGTAGAAAAACTAGTACCAAAGGCAGTAATGCCCGCAAAAAGTGATTATTGAAAATGAAAAAATTGAGAAAAAAATAATAGTACAACAAGCACTTTCATTATTTGATTTGAAAGGATGAATCTAAAATGAAAGATAAAAACAAAAAACATGAACAACGAACAACCCATTATTGTAGGCCTCGACATTGGTACTACCAAGATCGCTGCCATTGCCGGACGAAAAAATGAATTCGGTAAACTGGAAATTCTTGGTTTTGGTCGCGCCAATAGCAACGGTGTGCAACACGGCATGGTGTTGAATATTGATCAAACCATTAAAGCAATTCAAACAGCGCTGGAAAATTGTTATGCCAGCAATCCGAACTTACCTATTAGCGAAGTGTATGTTGGTATTGCCGGTCATCATATCAAAAGCCTTCAAACGCGGGGCGATATTGTGAGGAAGAATACAGAAGAAGAAATTATGCAATCTGAAATTGACCAGTTGGTAAATGATCAGTATAAAACATACATACCTGCCGGCGATCAGATCATTGATGTGATCCCACAAGAATTTACCGTTGATAATTTTCAAAATATACCTGATCCTATCGGTTATAGTGGCGTCAAGGTTGGCGCGAATTTTCATATTATCACCGGCGACAAAAATGCGATCAGAAACATAAACCGCAGTGTAGAAAAATCGGGATTACAAATTAAAGACCTCGTACTTCAACCTCTTGCCTCTGCAGCCGCAGTAATGTGTGAACACGACCTGGAAGCGGGTGTAGCCATCGTTGATATCGGTGGCGGCACCACTGATCTGGCTGTTTTTTATGAAGGAATTTTAAAGCATACTGCTGTAATACCTTTTGGTGGTGAAAACATTACCAATGATATTAAAACTGGTTTAGGTGTTTTAAAAACACAGGCTGAACAAATGAAAGTTCAGTTTGGTAGTGCGCTCAGTGATGAAGCGAAAGCAAATACTTTTATTACCATCCCGGGATTAAGGGGTATGGCAGCAAAAGAGATCAGTGTTAAAAACCTGGCAGCGATCATCCAGGCGCGCATGAGTGAAATAATGGATTTCGTTTCTTATCATTTAAAACAGGTTGGGTTGGATAATCGTATGCTAAATGGTGGCGTAGTGTTGACTGGTGGCGGATCTCAATTGAAGCATTTGATTCAGCTTACAGAATATGTTACAGGCCTGAACGCGCGTATTGGTTATCCGAACGAGCATCTGGCGCCAGGGCATATTGAAGAACTGGCCAAACCAATGTACGCTACTTGCTTGGGTTTGATCTTAAAAGGATACAACGATTATGAAAATAAACGTAAACAATTTGAACAACAATTTTCAAAAGTAAATATTCCTGAAGGATTGCAACAGGCATGCATAGACGAAAATGGACTTGAACTTGTTGAGGAAAGAACCAATGTGGTGAAACCCAGAAAAACATTAAAAAGTTTTTTGGATTCATGCAAAAACGGTTTAATAGAAATGTTTAAAGATGAAGAAGATTCAGAATTGTAAATCAATAAAAGTTCAAATACTTAAAAAATCAAAAACAAAAACGTTACATAATTCCGGATGCCCTAAAATTCCGGGATTAATTACTAACCAACAAAATAAACCTTACAATGATTCAATTTGATTTGCCAAAAGAACAATCATCGATTCTGAAAGTAATAGGAATTGGTGGTGGTGGCAGCAATGCTGTTAATCACATGTTCAGCCAAAATATAGATGGTGTAAACTTCATTATTTGTAATACAGATGCGCAGGCAATTACGACAAGTAAAGTACCTAATAAAGTGCAACTTGGCCCGCATTTAACACAAGGACTTGGTGCCGGGGCTAATCCTGAAATTGGCCGCGAAGCCACCCAGGAAAGCCTTGATGAAATAAAAAAGATATTGGAAGTAAACACGAAGATGGCTTTCATAACAGCAGGCATGGGCGGTGGAACCGGAACAGGTGGTGCACCAATCATTGCTAAAATTTGTAAAGATCTTGGTATTCTTACTGTTGGAATTGTAACCACTCCGTTTGCTTACGAAGGCAAAAAAAGAATTGCTCAGGCAGAAGAAGGTATCAAAAATTTGAAAGACCATGTAGATACCCTGTTGGTAATCAGTAATGATAAATTGCGCCACCAGTTTGGAAACCTCACCATGAAAGCTGCATTTGCAAAAGCGGATAATGTACTTGCAACTGCAGCTAAATGTATTACCGATGTGATCAATAGTACTGGCCAGATAAATGTTGACTTTGCTGATGTTTGCACTGTTATGAAATGTGGTGGTGTAGCCATTCTTGGAAGTGCGGAATGTGAAGGAGAAAACAGGGCGCAAAATGCAATCGAACTTGCATTGAACTCTCCGTTGTTGAACGATAATGATATTCGTGGCGCTAAATGGATTCTTATCAACATTAATTCTGCCGAAGGCGAAACCGAATTTACAATGGACGAAGTAGAAACCATTCAAAATCATTTGCTGAGCCAGGCAGGTGAAGATTCGGATGTGATTCTCGGTTTAGGGTATGATAATTCTCTTGAAAAGAAAATAGGTATTACGCTAATCGCCACTGGCTTTGATCACAAATCACCTTTTCAGAAAAAGGAAGAACCTGTAAGTGAAGTGAAAAAAGAAAATGAGAAAGTGGTGGTTGTTTTAGATGAAGAAAAAAAGAAACCAAGCCAGCCGCTTTTTCTTTTTGATGAAAAAAATGAAACACTCATCACCCAAAAAGAGATAATTGAAGAAAAAAAGAAAACCGAAGAAAAAGGAATAAGGCCTTTGCAAGAGAGGGATATCAACGCTTCTGCAAAAAAAGAAGAAGAAAAAATTGAAAACCTTGCTCCCAGGATCGTAGAAACACCCGAGGTTGAAAACGTAAAATTACCAACTGGCAAAAGGGAAATTACTGTTGATAACTCCTCTGAGGAAATTATTCGTTTCGAATTATCTTCGGATTACAATCCTATCTCTTCGAAAGCTAACTTTGATCAAAAAGACAAAACTGAACCTTTAAATCAATCTGAAGAAACTAAAGTTAATAAAGAAGCTAGCACCGCCCCAACGTCAGGCGGTTATTTGGCCAAACCCAAGCACATTTATGCTGAGGTAAAGCCGAAACCCGAATCCGAAACTCCTGATAAACCTAACCCCTTGTCAATTTCAAAGCAGGAAGACGAGCCTGTGGAAGAAATGCAATTGGTGGTTAAGAATTCCAATGATGCGGTGGAGGAAAATAAGGAAAAGAAAGTACACCAAACGATGCCTATCATGATGTCGACTGTTGAGGAACCGCCGATGGTGGACGAAACAGAAGAACTAAAGCGCAGGGCTATGGATCGCATTGCGAAACTGAGGAATTTATCCTTTAATGTAAACGCTGCCGATCCTAACAATGAGTTTGAGTCTGTTCCTGCATACCTTCGCCGCAACATGGAATTGCAAAATTCAATTGCCGACGTAGAAAGTTTTTACAGCAATTATACCGTTAAATCGGATGAAAATAATAAGGCTGAAATAAGTACTATCAACACTTTTTTGGATGGTGAAAAACCGGATTAATTAGATTGGTGTATTGGTTAATTGGTCAATTGGTCTTAAGCGTTTCGACTAGAACTAATTTTAATTTCTTTGTTGTGTGTACTATTGTAATGTTTACTTCCCCCGGAGACTAAAAAAAGTTGGCCGGGGTTTTTAATTTATTAAGAATAAGGCCTGTAGTGTCCGGAAGGTTTTTCTTTAATGGAAAATAATAATCCGTAATATTTATTTGTTTGCTGTTCTGGTATAAAAAACATCTTATCTTATTTGGTTCAACTTGTTCCAAAGCAAAATGTAAATCTTCGATAAAAGTTAGTTTACTGTGACTTAACTTTTATTAACTTCATACTTTCTGAAACAGTGACCATTCATGATATCAAAAATTCTCAATTCTTTTTTAATATTACTATTCATTTTCGTTTGCGGATGTAATCAGCAAAAAAAATACACCAAGCCAACCATAGATATCCAAACATATTATGGTGATATTATCGTAGAATTATATCCTGAAAAAGCGCCTAAAACTGTGGCCGGTTTTCTTTCTTTTGTAGATTCTGGTTATTTTAAAAACACCTCTTTTTACCGCGTTTTGAAAAAGGAAGACCAGGCAATGAACGCCGCTAAAACTCAATTGATACAAGGAGGGCTTTGGCAAACAAAATTTAAATTGGAGCAAAAACTACCCGGAATTCCATTGGAAACTACCAAACAAACAGGCATTCTTCACGAGGAAGGTGTAATTTCTTTAGCAAGAGCTGAAGACCCTAATTCAGGAAATACAGAATTTTTTATATGCATGGATAATGAGCCCGATTACGATTATGGAGGGGATGCAAGCCCCGATAAAAAGGGATATGCTACTTTTGGAAAAGTAATTAGCGGAATGAAATACGTAAAACAAATTCACAACCAGCCTGATTTTGAAACCAACTTTATGCCTCCTATAAAAATTATTAATATTAAAAGACTTAATTGAATCAAATTTTAAAATTATCGAATTTAATCGCTCAAAAATTTCAAAAGAAATAAATTGATGGTCAATAAAATGTTTCATTCTACATTTGCAAAATTATTTACTAAAATGAAGACAGACGAGGGAAATGATTTTGAGGAAGCATCTTAAAACTAAAGCGTGCAGAAAAATATTAATAAAGTAAGCGCCGCAGGATTACTTATCGCATTAGGAATTATTTATGGCGATATTGGGACATCACCTCTCTACGTTGTTAAAGCTATTATTTCTGATAAAATAATCTCACCTGAGTTAATCCTTGGCGGTTTATCCTGTATCATCTGGACGCTTACTCTTCAAACCACTATTAAATATGTAACCCTCACATTAAAAGCCGATAACAACGGTGAAGGCGGCATTTTCTCCTTATATGCATTAGTAAGGCGGCAAAAAAAATGGTTGGTTTACCCTGCAATGATTGGCGGCGCAGCTTTAATCGCCGACGGAATGATTACTCCAACGATCTCAATTACTTCAGCTATTGAAGGATTGAAACAAATGCCTTTTCTCAACGAAATTCCCCAGACAATCGTTATCTATATTGTTATCGCTATTTTATCGGCACTGTTTTTTGCCCAGCAATTTGGTACTGCCTCTATCGGAAAACTGTTTGGGCCGATCATGTTAATCTGGTTCGGGATGCTTTTTCTTTTAGGGATAACGCACATTTCTGCTGATTGGGCTATTTTAAAGTCGTTTAATCCTTATTACGCTATCAGACTACTTACTGTTTACCCGAAAGGTTTTTGGATTTTAGGAGCCGTGTTTCTGGCAACAACAGGTGCTGAAGCTTTGTACAGCGATCTTGGCCATTGTGGTCGCGGAAATATCCGGGTTTCGTGGGTATTTGTGAAAACAGCTTTAGTTGCTAATTATTTGGGACAAGGTGCATGGGTTCTCTCAAATTTTGATGGACAAACAAAAACAAGAGCCATGATCGATAATGGCTTTAATCCTTTCTATGGAGTAATGCCACATTGGTTTTTGATCTTCGGAATTTTTATCGCTACCATAGCAGCCGTTATTGCCAGCCAGGCTTTGATAAGTGGTTCTTTTACGTTGATAAGTGAAAGCATGCGATTGAACTTATGGCCCAAAATGAAGATCAATTATCCTACAGAAGAAAGAGGTCAATTGTTTGTTCCGGGGATAAATAACATGCTGTACGTTGGTTGCGTGGGTATAACTTTATATTTTAAAACTTCTTCCAATATGGAAGGTGCTTACGGCCTGGCAATTACGCTTACAATGATTGCCACTTCGTTGTTGTTTGCTAATTTTCTTGTTTCGCAGCGCACCAAAAAGCCATGGATTTACCTTTATTTAATTGTGTATCTTACCATTGAATTTGCATTTCTTACGGCCAATCTCGATAAATTTCCACATGGTGGTTTTGTAACTTTAATTGTTGGCGGTGGCCTGTTTACCATTATGTATGTTTGGTTCAGGGCGAGAAAAATTAAAAATCGTTACGTTGAATTTGTTCGGCTTGATCAATATTTACCAACGATACAGGAACTTAGTAATGATATGAGTATTCCTAAATATGCCACTCACCTGGTTTATTTAACGAGCGCCAACAATCCTAAAGAAATTGAGCATAAAATTGTTTATAGCATTTTGAACCGAAAGCCGAAACGCGCCGATATTTATTGGTTTGTTCACGTAGATACTCAGGATGATCCTTACACTGCAGAATACACCGTTGATGCTATCGTTCCCAATGAAGTGATTCGGATTGAGTTCAGGCTTGGTTTTAGAATGGAACCACGCATCAACCTTATGTTTAAAAAGGTGGTTTTGGATATGGTGGCCAATAAAGAAGTAAACATTACCAGCCGGTACGAGAGCCTTCAAAAAAATAATGTGGTTGGCGATTTTCAGTTTATTGTGATGGAAAAATTCTTATCGCAGGATAATGAATTACCCATTTTTGAAAAATTGATCATGCGCTTGTATTTCTGGATTAAAAAAGTAAGCCTCAGCGAAGAAAGAGGCTTTGGGCTTGAACAAAGTAATGTTACGGTTGAAAAATTTCCTCTTATTGTTGCGCCTGTCCGCAAACTGAAGATGCACCGTATTTTTATGGATGAGGATGAAGGTTGAAGAAATTAAAAATTTAGAAGTAAGAATTGGTAGCAGTGAACAAAGAAATAATTTGTTTTTCTGTTTTAAAGTAAATGAATAGATGTCAGAAAAACCAAAGGTTTCTACAGGGAGAAAAATTTACAGGATCACGATAATTTTTACACTCATTTATTGTTCTGTTGGGATAGCTTTATATCATCTCCAGGAAAAATTCTTATTCCATCCCAAGGCTCTACCGCAGGATTTCCAGTTTCATTTTGATATTCCTTTTAAGGAAGTAAATATCCCGATGACGGAAACAGAAAATTTGAATTTAATTCAATTTTTCCCCAAAGATTCTGTTCATAAAGGCGTTGTTATTTATTTTCATGGCAATTCTGATAATGTGATCCGGTATGCAAAACACGCAACGAATTTTACAAAAAATGGTTATGAAGTTTGGATGCCTGATTATCC
>JBBQWJ010000020.1:0-24376 GCA_038210685.1 Chitinophagales bacterium
GTAAAAGATTTTGCAGCACTCACAGGCAATGAAACAGTTTATGATCTTTATTGTGGCACCGGAAGCATTGGAATATTTTTGAGTAAGAAAGCAAAAAAGATAATTGGTGTGGATGTAATTGAAGATGCAATTAAAGACGCAAAAGAAAATGCGGATTTAAATCAGCTTACTTCAGCTTCTTTTTTTGCAGGAGATGTAATTGAAATTTGTAATGATGATTTTTTTAATTCTCATGGCAATGCAGATGTGGTAATTGTAGATCCTCCACGCGCTGGCCTACATCCCAAATTAGTGACTAAACTTTTGGAAATTTCTTCTGAAAAAATTGTGTACGTAAGTTGTAATGTAGCCACACAGGCAAGAGACCTTCAATTGCTGAGTGAAAAATATGTGGTTGAAAAAATACAACCGGTGGATATGTTTCCGCATACCCATCATATTGAATCAGTGGCTTTGCTTACACTTAAGGACCAGTTGAATTAATCTTCCTCTTTCAGATCAAGAATTAAATTAGCAATCAATGCTGTCCATCCGGTTTGATGGCTTGCGCCCAATCCTCGAAGTGTGTTGCCATGAAAATATTCATTAAATAAAACCAGGTCTTTATTTTCTTCTTTTTTATAAAACCAGTTGTAGTCGCCATTGCATGGTCTTTCATTCTCTTCATTCTTTTCAAAAATATGCAGCAACCTTGCAGTAATTTCTTTACCAACATCTGAAAGAGATAAACTATTACCTGAGTGAAAAGGAAATTCCACTTTGAGGTCTTCACCATAAAAAGACCCAAAAGCTTTAAAGGCATTGATAAATAAATAATTTACCGGCATCCAAACCGGGCCGCGCCAGTTTGAGTTTCCGCCAAACATATTAGAAGTGGAATCGCCCGGATCATATTGAATGGAATAACTGTTTCCATCGTAGTTTAAAGTGTAAGGATTTTTTTCATAAAATTTTGAAAGTGCCCTGATTCCTCCATCTGATAAAAACTCAGCTTCGTCCAGTAATTTTTGACACAAAATTTCCAATCTTTCTTTGTTTACTAAGGAAAGCAAGGTGCATTGAAAATCCTTTTTTGCTTCGCTTGGTAAATATAAATGATTGGCCTGCCTGTATTGTTGGAACCATTTCATTCGTTTTGTAAAATCCGGTAGCTGGTCAAAAACTTTCTTTTCAATTACTGTAACAGCAAATAAAGGTATAAGTCCTACTACTGAGCGTACCCTTAATGGAAAAGCTTCAGATTTATTTATTGAAAGAACATCATAAAAAAACTTATCCTCCTCGTTCCATAATCCAAGTTCATTTAAAGCTTCTGCAATAATTACAAAATGCTCATAGAATTTGGTAGCCGTATCTTCAAAAGAATGATCGTGCATTGAAATTTCAAGCGCAATGTTCATCATATCCAACGCAAACTTCCCCATCCAGCTTGTGCCATCGGCCTGTTCTAAATAAGCATTTCCGGGAAGAACCATGCTACGGTTAAAAAGGCCAATGTTATCAAGCCCAAGAAAACCACCTTCAAAAATACTGTTGCCGTTCTCATCTTTTCTATTGATCCACCACGTGAAATTGATAATCAATTTCTGAAAAATACTTTTTAGAAACTCAATATCTTTTTTACCATATAACCTTTCTTCTGTTTTATAGATTTCTAACGCTGCAAAGGCATGCACCGGTGGATTTACATCACTGAAATTCCACTCATACGCAGGCAATTGCCCTTGTGGATTCATATACCATTCGCGCATCAGCAACGTAAGTTGGTGTTTGGCAAAAAGAGGATCTATCACTGCCATTGAAATACAGTGAAAAGCCATATCCCATGCAGCGTACCATGGATATTCCCAATTATCAGGCATTGACAAAATATCCTGGTTTTTTAAATATCTCCAGTTACAGTTGCGGCCGTTTTTACGTTCAGGAGTATCAGGTGTTATTCCATCGCTCGTATTTAACCATCGTTCAAGATCGTAATGGTAATATTGTTTGTTCCAAAGAAGCCCGGCAAATGCCTGCCGCTGAATATTTTTTTGATCTTCTGTACTGGAAACAGGATGGATGGTTTCATAAAAAATATCTGCCTCGTTGTTTCTTTTTATGAAAATATCTGTGAAATTTTTTGGGAAATAATCTTCAGGATTTTTATTAGAAAGCCGCAGATAAACGCATTGGGATTTTTTTGAGTCTATTTCAAAGCGGTAAACAGGAGAACATTTTGTGCCGTATTTTTTGTCTTTTAATTTCTGAAAATCTGTTCCATTAATAATCGCTTCATGAAAAGCATCTTTCACAAATTCTGTAGCATTAGGTTTATCAAAAAGCCTTTGAAAATTAGTTTCATTTTCTGTAAAAAGAACATCGTTGGTTTGGTCAAAATACAGGTAATAATCTCCAAGAAATTGATGATGCGCTTTCACACTATGATCTGAAAGATAACTGATATCTGGCTTATTTTTTTCGCCCGCATATTGCCAGTTATTGTAAAACCACAAGGTTGGTAAAAGTGTAACCGGCGCCTTTTCTGGCCCCCTGTTTATGATCTCTATTTTGATAAAGATGTCTTCACTGTTTTGCTTTGCATATTCAATATAAACATCAAAATATTTGTTGTCATTAAAAAGGCCTGTATCCAGTAATTCATACTCCGGTTGCAACTTATCACGCTTTGCATTTTCTTCCAGGAGGTTTTCGTAAGGAAATGTTTGCTGCGGATATTTGTACAGAAACTTCATATAATAATGAGTGGGAAGATTATCCAGGAAATAATAGAGTTCCTTCACATCTTCGCCATGATTGCCTTGGCTATTGGCCAATCCAAATAATCTTTCTTTCAGGATCGGGTCTTTGCCATTCCATAAGGCAATCGAGAAACACAATTGTTGTTTATCATCTGAAATACCTCCCAACCCATCTTCTCCCCAACGATACACCCTGCTTCGGGCATGATCGTGAGGAAAATAACCCCATGCATCGCCATCCGGGCTATAATCCTCACGTACGGTTCCCCATTGTCGTTCTGACAAATAAGGCCCCCATTTTTCTATCGGAACTTCTTTTGTTGCGTTTGCCTGTAATCTTTTTAACTCTTCATTTTCCATTATTTCTTCCTTTTTTAAATTATCCGTTGGTTGTAAATCCCGGATATAAAAGCATTCCCCCATCTGCAAAAATAGTTGTTCCAACCACGTAGTCAGATTCGTCACTCGCAAGCCAAACTGCTACTTTGCCAATATCTTCTGGCTCGCCAATTCGTTTATAAGGTATAAGTGTCAATAGCTTTTCGGCAGCTTCAGGAGTATCCCATGCATTTACATTGATCGGTGTTTTTATAGCGCCTGGGCCAATCGCATTTACTCTTATTTTCTTTGGAGCCAGCTCCTGTGCCATGCTTTTCATCATCATTTCAATTCCTCCTTTACTTGTTGCATAATTTACGTGGCCTGCCCAGGGAATTACCTGGTGAACACTGCTCATGCAAATAATTTTACCGGCAGCGCAACTTCTTTCCGGAATTACGCCCCGCTTTAAAAATTCTTTTACTGCTTCGCGCGAACACAAAAACTGCCCGGTAAGGTTTACATTAATAACCCATCGCCAATCATCCAGGCTCATACTTTCAAATGGGGAATCCCTTTGGATGCCGGCATTGTTTACAAGGATGTCGATCGTTCCATACTTGTCATACATTTGCCTGAACATCGCTTGCACATCTTCTTCTTTACTTACATCTGCTTTTAGCGCGATTGCATTTCCACCGTTTTCTTCAATTTTTTTTACTACAGCATCTGCATTTTCGGGATGAGTGATGTAATTAACTACTACGTTGGCACCATCATTTGCCAAAGCAATGGCTACAGCTTCACCGATTCCGCTGTTGGCTCCGGTTACGAGAGCACTTTGTCCTTTTAATTTAGGGTGAGGATTCATTTTTGATTAATTATAAATGAGCAATAAAAATACATAGTTTACACCCGGAAAGTTTTTCAGCTTGATATTCATTCAAATCTCTTCAATAAAATCATGATTTAAGCGTTTAATATTTCAGTTACCTATTTTGAGTAAATTTTTGACGAAAAATTTTGCTTATGAAAAACATTTTACCCCTGCTTCTTTTATTTCTTTCGCACTTCGCCTTTGCCCAGGTAAATTCAGTTTTACCTTCTGAAGCAAATACTTTCTATCAAAATGCGATGCTGACTGTAAAACCACAGATAAAAACTTTAATCGAAAAAAATGCCAATAAATTAACCGGGCACTCAATAAATGTTGATAGCCTGATTAAAGAATTGCATAAAAACCCTCTTTTTAAAAATGGAAACGAAAAAGATTTAGAGGCAATTACCGTTTTAATTCTAGTACAGGCCTCAAAAAACGCGGATAATGAATTAAAAGATCTTGTAATTCACATGAGACGTTCTGATTCGGAAAATAAAGGTGAGACAGATATCGAAAATTCTAAAAATACTGCGGCACAACTTGTAGAAAACAAAAGCCATATAGCACAAAGCGTTTCTCAGATTATGCAAAAAATATCCGGTTCGACGGAAATGGTTATGGACAAATTCAAATAAACACTTTTTTGTTGGTTCACTGGATGATGTATAGTTTCGCACTCTTTTCCTATAAGTTCCTGATTTTCATTCGCTCTTTTTAAAAATTTATAATATTTTTTTTTATTTCGTTAAGAAATGGGCGCAAATAGTTTTATACTTTTGCACACATGCTTAAAAAAGCCGTATTCAAAGTTTTGCTGCCTTTTATATTGTTGTTATTTACTACACATGTTAAAAGCCAGGTAACCGATAGTTTGTTTCAAGACAAGGGAAATCCCATTGTGCAAAACGGCGATACTGTGCATTTACCTCCTGAAGACACCATATTTTTAAAGCCGGTTGATACTCTTTTAAGGATAAAAAATTTCAGCCCTTACTTTACGTTACATGTTGACTCTACTTTAGATTATCGCTTTGAAATCAATAAAAATCCCTATAATTATTATTGGTATTTAAAAAATTCTCCTGTAGGATTGAGAATAAACAAAGACAATGGCGTGTTGCATTTTAAGGCAGAAAAATCATATTTCCTTTCAGGGAAATTAAAATATGACACTCAATACAAGGTAAAAATTGGTGTTCAAAACCTTGATCATCCGGAAGACAGGATGGATACCACGTTTTCGATCTTATTTTATAATACAGATATCATCCCTTCTAAAATAAAACCTACTGTAGGCAATGACCTTATCATTGATGAAGGAGATACGCTTAATTTTGAATTACAGTGTGAACAGGGAAGTTTTCCGCTCGAATCAATCACTTACTTTTCCAATTATCCCATTCGTTCCACTACGCCGATCACAAAATGTGGCGATGAATTTACATGGGTAGCTCCCTATGATTTTATAAAAGAGGATGAAAAAATAAAACAAAAATCACTTGTCCTTAAGTTTATAGGTGTAGATAAATTTTATAACCGAGATACCGCAGAAGTAATCGTAAAAGTTAACCAGGCGATCAATTATCCCCGCCGCCTGTTGGAGTACAACAAGTTGAGTAGTAATATTGAACAATATATCCTTCAATTAAAAAGTACTTTTCGCAGTCTTGATGAAAAGATAAAAAAAACCAAAAATACACGCACTACTTTTGATCTTACTTCTGCCACCACCTCCCTTGGAGGCACTGTTTTTTCTTCTATGCAAGACAAAAACCTACAAACTACCGGCAAAATTTTACCGAGTGTAGGCGTAGCTTTGGTGCCGGTAAAAGAAGCGGTGGCACCCAATAAGAATGATGAATTGAATGCCGCATCACTGGTAAGAAACGATATCAAAAGACTTCAATATTTACTGACTGATAATTCGTTAGTAGGTGATAATGATCCGGATATTCTTCAAAAAATAGGCAAGATGAAGGATGAATTGCAGCAAATTCAACTTCAACTGATAGATGTAACTATTGTAGATGACACTACCGATAAAAAGAAACTTGATGAATACTTTAATAACCCAAAAGTAAATAGGAAGTACAGGCTCAAGTCCAAATAATATAGAGGTGAAATCCAACCAGTAAAGCAACAAAAAACCGTTATTTTTATTTTAAGCTAAGGAACAGGATCGTGCCCATGACCACCCCATGGATTACATCTTACAATTCTTTTAATTGAAAGCCAAATTCCTTTTAAGGGTCCATATTTTTTTAATGCTTCTACTGCATATTGTGAACACGTAGGCGTGTACCGGCAGGAAGGCCCCATCCACGGGGAAATGATCAGTTGATATATTTTTACCAGGCCGATAAAAGGAAGGGCTAATATTTCTTTCACTGATTTCAACTATGCAAAGTTACACCGTCCTTTCTCACTAAAGTTTCATTAAATACAAAAGTTATTGCAATAAAACTATCCTTTAACTTTTTTAGAAGTAAGATTTGACAGAAACAACACTAAAAAATCTATTATTTCTTTCAACCCTAAAAAAATGTAAATATGCTTTAACTAATAAAAATTAATGGCATCAATTTTTCGTATAATGCCGCAAACCCTTATCTTTGCGCAAAATTCAGAAGAAGTATGGGTTCTAAAAGCATGAAATCTTTATTGGTAGCGGTTTTCAGCCTTTTTTTACTTACGTTTTCATTAAACGTTTTTTCACAAGAAAAGCCTGCTGAGGAGAAAAAATCCGAAGAAAAGTTTGATCCTACAAAAGCAATCATGAACCATGTGCAAGATGCTTATGAATTTCACTTCTTTTCTACGGATCATTTCGAAGCAGCAATTTATCTTCCGGTAATACTTTATTCGCCCCAAAAAGGATTTTCTGTTTTTTCTTCAAAAAGATTTGGGCATGAGCATGATCAAACTTACGATGGTTACCGTTTAGAAAATGAAAATTCTATCGTTCCGGTTGATCCTGATGTAACCGTTTACGATCTTTCTCTCACCAGGAATGTGATTCAAACTTTCCTCGCTCTTGGCTTGTTCTGTTTTCTTATGATCAAGATTGCACAGAAGTATAAAAAAGGTGAAGGAGTAGATTCTGCTCCATCCGGTGCTCAAAGCTTTATGGAACCAATTATTATTTTTATAAGGGAAGAAGTGGCTAAAGTAAACCTGGGAACCCGCTGGCAAAAATATATGCCTTATTTGCTTACTGTATTTTTCTTCATCCTCATAAATGCGCTTTTTGGGTTGCTGCCTGGTGCCGCCAATGTTGCAGGAAATATTGCCTTTACTTTAATACTCGGCGTTATTTCTTTGGTGATTATTCTTGCCAGTACTACCACTCATTTCTGGAAACATATTATATGGCCACCCGATGTGCCTTTTTTGGTTAAAGTAATTTTGGTGCCGGTTGAGCTGTTTGGCCTTTTTGTAATAAAGCCAGGCGCATTAATTATACGTCTTTTTGCAAATATGGTAGCTGGGCACATTGTAATACTGGCTTTCATTTCGCTCATTTTTATTTTCGGGGCCATGAGCACTGTTGCAGGTTGGGGATTTTCTCCATTCTCTGTAGTTTTTGTGGTTTTCGACTACTTTATTGAAATTTTGGTAGCCTTCATACAAGCCTTCATTTTCACCGCACTTACCGCTATTTTTATCGGGCAGGGGTTTGAAGGAAGCGACCATGATGTGCCATCAAACGATCACGCATTTTTATAACTTTTTTATTAATAAACAAAACCAAGAATTATGTCTCTAATGACTTTTTTATTTGAAGCTGGATTTTCGCACATGGGTGGAGCTATCGGCGCTGGTTTGGCTGCTATCGGAGCAGGAATCGGTATTGGCCAGATAGGTAAAGGTGCAGTTGAAGGAATTGCGCGCCAACCAGAAGCAGCGAATGAAATTCGTGCTAACATGATCCTTGCGGCTGCATTGGTAGAAGGGGTAGCCCTTTTTGCAGTAATCGCTGGATTATTAGCTGTATTGAAACCTGCTACCGGAGCATAAAATTTCAGGTACCAGGAATGACAGTAAATTTTACTGCATCCAAAGCACAGGGCGGAGGATGCAGTATTTTTAAATTTTAAAATTCTTATATTTAATTATAAATAATAAAGTATGGAACTTTTACTTCCTAAGATAGGTTTGATTATTTGGACGCTTATTGCATTTGGAATCGTGTTTTATATTCTTGCAAAATATGCCTGGAAACCAATTTTGAAATCTTTGGATGAAAGGGAAAAAAATATTTCTGATTCTATTCTTTCTGCAGAAAACATGAAGAAAGAAATGGAGAATATGCAGAGCGAAAATGAAGCACTACTTGCAAAGGCTCGTGAAGAAAGATCGCTGATGATGAGAGAAGCCAAAGAGATTCGCGATAAAATTATACAAGAAGCTAAAGAACAGGCGCGCAAGGAAACCAACAAGATAGTTGCAGATGCACAAAGTGTAATCAATCAACAAAAAATGGCCGCTATCACTGATTTGAAAAACCAGGTAGGAACCCTTGTTCTTGAAGTAAGTGAAAAAGTGTTGCGCAGAGAATTAAACAATAAAGATGCACAGGAAAAATATATTCAACAATTGGCTCAGGACGTTGAGTTGAATTAATTAAACTGATATGAATAACCCACGTTTAGCACAACGGTACGCAAAAAGCCTTATTGATATTTCAACTCAATACAATAAGCTTGAGGAAGTGCATAATGATATTGTTTTTTTGAAATCTATTGTTGTTAAAAGCCGTGATTTTGTTCTGATGTTGGAAAGCCCGATTATCAACCCGGATAAAAAATATAAAATCATTAGCGCCATTACCAGCGGAAATGTATCAACCATTACAGAAACTTTTTTAAAACTAATTTGTAATAAAAGCCGTGAAGCCAATTTGCCTGGTGTCATCACGTCTTTCATCACACAATACAATACGCTAATCGGATTGCACAATGCCAAACTTACTACCGCATCTCCCATTAGTAAAGAATTGACTGATTCTTTTGTTTCAAAAATAAAAGCAAGCACCTCTTACGACAATGTTCAATTGGAAACTGAGGTAGATGATAAGATCATCGGTGGTTTTATTTTAGAAATGGAAGGCGTATTAGTCGACAATAGCATTTTAAGAAATCTTAATGATGTGAAAAAGCAATTTGCTAATAACGATTATTTGCATAAGCTTAGATGAGATAAAAAGAAAGTATTAAACCATAAAGCCGGATATTTTCCGGCTTTTTTTATTTAATACATTTTTATTTTTGATAATAGTAAACGAACAAATTCTCCCGGATTCTGTTTAATCAAATCACGTTATTCATCATCGGAGCCACCTTCTTTATTGTAAGCTTTTATGAATAAAGCGCCCAGGTTTTTTTGAGGCGGAATATAATCTTCAAAGGTTTCTCTTACCTGTTGCGGAGCGTGGTTAAAATCGGCTTGCAATCCAGCCCACATTTGTCTCCAATCGATGTTTTTACCTGCACGAAGTGTATTATCAAGAGCGTCAATTATAGGTTTGTTTACGTTCATTGCGCCGGTTTCTTTGGTAGAAATAATATGCGCTTCAGGAGCATATTTCAAAATCGTTTTCAGGTTTTGATAGCCCCCGCAAGAACCCAACATTATAATTTTTGCACTCTCTGGTAATTGCTGAATTGTATAAGGCAAATGATAACTGTGGCCACGGTGAATAACGATCGTTGGCGTTAAGCTTTTTGACTGAAGATAATTAACAAGATCGGCCTGCGCTTTGGCATCTTTGTCGGTTTCATTATCCAAAGGAAGATTTGCATAAATCAAAATAGGCTTGCCTTTGGTAGATTTTATTTCAGTCCATTCACTTTTTTGAGTAATGCTCCATTCATTTCGCGGAAATGAGGTGAGGAAACTTGCATAAGAAGCTTTACCATCTTTATCCCCATAAAAAAATACTTGTTCAATTATTCTTCCTGAATCATCTGCCAGGTAATTATAGTTTACCGTATAAATGGGTGGGATTCCAATCTCTTTGGAAAGATCAATGCCGTTCTTCGGGTCAGCAGAAAGAAATATCGTTTTTAAAAGATTATAAATTTTTCGTCCACGTTCATTATCTTCTTTAATACATCTCTGCTCATTCCATTCCACGTTTTGCAACATGGATTTCTGTAAATCCGGATTGGTAATGCTTCCATAAGAATCGGCTACATCCACCGCATCTTCCAGCGTTTTTGTTGTTTCCAGTTTAGCCACAAAAGCCTGCATTAATTTTTCCGAATTTCCAGGCATCGTTTTCAAAAATTCATCCAGCTTATTATAGCCGGCAGCCATCTTAATAAACTTTTTAAAATGGTCAAAATTGAGCGAAATAAGAAGAGAATCCCCATGAGGAACAGCGCCCATCTTTTGGATCATCCTATCAAAACTGTATTTGTAACTTGAAGTATAAATATCATTTTCACCAAGCACCATCATATAATAAAGCTCTTGCGCATTTAATGGTTGTAAAGCCCTGAACCGAACAGCCGTACTTGGATTTTCATGCAGCACGTTGATCGGGTAGATAAAATGCTGGTATCCTTTTGCCTTGAGCATATCCAACAAGCCATTTGCCCCAAGCATCGCAACGGCAGTATCTCCATGAACCATTCTGCCATAATAATCAATTTCTGTTTTTACTAACATCCTGTAATAACCAACGCTATCATAGGTTTCATTTGAACTTCCCGCTACTTTTTCAATTTCAGCCATTGTTTTTTTACCGCTTATAAGATCATCAAGAAACGGAAAATAAAACAGGGCGCGGTTCTGCATACTCAGTTTTACCACCGTTTTAATCCTGGGGTCATCTATTTTCCTGATTAACTTTCCTTGCGGGCTGTTGGCAGATTGAGCATACGTATATAATTGGCTCGGACTGTTATTAAAAGCGTCAATAATTAAAGTATCAGCAAAAGGTTCATTAACATAAGGCGCCATATATTGCAGAATCTTATCAGGATTGATCCTGCAAAATTCTCTGAACAAAGCAATTTTGCTTTCATTGTAACCCGGATTTTCTACGAAAATTGAAGCGTTAATTGCGCCCACCTCATAAGGAACCTTTTTTATTAATGGCGTCATATTTTCACCATTAATATTTGCTTTCAAAATCTCATCAAAATTTTCTACCAGCAAGGGAGCTAATGAAGGATTGATTTTATGGGTTTTCCAGGCAAGTATAAAATTTTTCAAAAGATCTTCTACATAACGCAGGTACCTTACCTTATCATTATTTGTGGGCAAAGAATTGTTTATTTCGATATCGTTGCGAAGCACGTTGATTTTTCGAATCAAAGCATCTGTTACCTGTAAATTCACATCGGGATTGGGGCTTACTTTTATAATCCCATCAAGGCGGCCATCGGCTTTATCGGCAAGTCTTTGTTCTTCCTTTATTTGGTCATGAAAAATCCTGCGGCTTATGGGAATATTTGTAGTATCACTCACGGCTGCGGATACAGGAAGGAAGGAAATAAGCAGTAAAAAATTAAATAAAAACCTCATTATTATCTTTAGGTTATTAAAAGCAAAAATACTTCCAATAAACAAATTTAACCAATGCTTTAGGTTATCAAATATTTTGAGCGACAAAAAAACGCGGTTATTCTAAGTTATAACCTTTTGTTAGGAACTGTGCAATTCTTCATTTGGGGTGCAACTATATTAATAAATTGTAAACAAACGATAGAAAATAATTATTTGATATAGGTTTGCAACATTATGAACCAGGAAGCCAGACCACGCACGATCTTAGTTGCCGACGATGAGGTGGATATTTTAGAAATTCTAACCTTTAACCTGCAGGGAGAAGGCTACCATGTAATTGAAGCAAGCAATGGCAACGAGGCAGTTGAACTGGCCCGCATCCATAAGCCTGATCTCATAATTCTTGACGTAATGATGCCTGGAAAAACAGGTTTTGAAGTTTGCAAAATTTTACGCGCTGATAAAGAGTTTGAAAACACCATCATTATATTTCTGACTGCTTTAAATGATGACAGTACTGAAATAAAAGGACTTGAAACCGGTGGCGATGATTATATCACCAAACCAATAAGCCCGAAAGTTTTAATAAGCCGTGTAAACGCACTTTTCAGGCGAATTATTAAAGAAACAGGAAGTGTTTTACAAATAGGTGACCTTGCAATTGACCGTGAAAAATATATTGTTACTTTAAAAAATGAAGAGATCATTCTTGCCAGGAAAGAATTTGAATTACTGGCGCTTCTTGCTTCAAAACCTTCAAAAGTTTTTTTACGAAATGAAATATTGGATAAAGTTTGGGGAACAGAAGTTATCGTAGGTGACCGTACCATTGATGTTCACATTAGAAAAATAAGGCAAAAATTAGGGGATGATTGTATCGCCACGGTAAAAGGTGTGGGATATAAGTTTAAAATGTAGAATAAAATTATTTTAAATCCGTTTAAACAATTTAACAGTTTGCGCATCAAAAGGATACGCAAATACATTCTACATTTGAACTAAAACATAATCCCTATGAAATATATTATCGCGATTGCAGTCCTCTTCTTTTTATCATTTTCTGTTTCAGCACAAAAAGATTCTTCTAATAAATTGGGTGGCTTTTTTAAAAAAGCAAATTCCATTCTTACAAAATCTTCTTCATCTACCGGCAATTTATCTACTAATGAAATTATTTCAGGCTTAAAAGAAGCCCTTTCTCTTGGTGCTCAAAAAAGCGCTGATAAGCTTTCATCTCCTGATGGGTTTTTCAAAGATGCAGCCGTAAAAATATTATTACCCCAGGAAGTTCAGGATGTAGAGAAGAAAATGAGAATGTTGGGGATGGGAAAGTTAGTTGACAATGCCATATTGAGCATGAACCGTGCTGCCGAAGATGCATCCAAATCTGCTGCGCCTATCTTTCTTTCTGCCATAAAAAAAATGACCGTAACCGATGCTTTAAATATTTTGCGCGGAACAGATACATCTGCTACCTCTTATTTAAGAAAAACCACTACTCCGGAACTTACCGCTTCCTTTAAACCCGTAATAGAAGAAGCTCTTAAAAAAGTGGATGCCACCAAATATTGGAAAGATGTCTTTACTGCCTACAATCGTTTTTCTTCACAGCCCGTAGATACAGACATCAACAGTTATGTAACACAAAAAGCCCTGGCCGGAATCTTCCATTATGTAGCAGCAGAAGAAATAAATATCAGGCAAAATCCTGCCGGAAGAGTTACCGATCTTTTGAAAAAAGTTTTTGCCAAATAGCCACTTTTCAAATAGAAATCTTCATTTTTTATTGGTTTACTGTTGTTTCAAATAAGCGGCTGTAAATTCAAAATAAAAATCCTGCTATTTTGTTTGTTTACTACAAAAGCGCTTAAAAAAAAGACGTGACCGTGCTTTCTATGAATGCATTTACGCAAGTAATTTACTGATCATCCATTTTTTCTTATAATAAAAATTAAATTTGCAAAAAATATTTTCTGCCTTTCAAAAGAAAAAGTAGCAGAAAATGAACGTAAACAAGAAAAAATAATAATCAGAAAAATGAGTTACATCGCAAGCATCCATGCACGACAGATTTTAGACAGCCGTGGCAACCCTACTGTTGAAGTAGATGTCCTTACAGAAAACGAATACCTCGGAAGAGCAGCCGTTCCTTCCGGCGCCAGCACCGGCATTCATGAAGCAGCAGAACTTCGTGATGATGATAAAAAAATATATGGGGGTAAAGGAGTTCTTAATGCCGTAAATAATGTAAATAGTTTAATAGCTGATGAATTAATCGGCTGGGATATAGCAGATCAAACTGGAATTGATGCCAAAATGATCGCAATTGACGGCACAGAAAACAAAAGTAAATTAGGCGCAAATGCAATATTGGCTGTAAGCCTTGCAGTTGCCAAAGCTGCAGCTCTTGAGGCTAACCTTCCTCTGTACCGATATATTGGCGGAACGAATGCTAAAATTCTTCCGATACCGATGATGAATATTTTGAATGGCGGCGCTCATGCTGATAATAAAATAGATTTCCAGGAATTTATGGTGATGCCAATTGGCGCTTCTTCTTTTAGCGAAGCGCTACGTTGGGGAGTAGAAATATTTCACTCATTAAAAAGTGTATTAAAAAAGAATGGTTACAGTACCAATGTAGGAGATGAAGGTGGATTTGCACCGAATATCCAAAGTAATGAAGAAGCCATTGAAACTGTAATGAAAGCTATTGAAGGTGCGGGTTACAAGGCAGGAAAAGAGGTTTCAATAGCAATGGATCCGGCAGTAAGCGAAATGTACAATGCTGAGAAAAAAGTGTATCATTTTCATAAATCAGATGGCAAAGAATTAAGTGAAGAAAAAATGGTTGATTTTTGGGAAAGTTGGGTGAAGCAATATCCTATTATTTCTATTGAAGACGGAATGGCTGAAGACGATTGGGCCGGATGGAAGCTGATGACTGAAAGATTAGGAAGTAAAATACAATTAGTAGGAGATGATCTTTTTGTTACCAATGTAAAAAGGCTTCAAAAAGGAATTGACGAAAATATCGCCAATGGATTGTTGGTAAAAGTTAACCAGATTGGTTCTCTTACAGAAACCATCAATGCAGTTTCTCTTGCACAAAACAATGGTTACAATACAATTATGAGCCATCGCAGCGGAGAAACAGAAGATACAACCATTGCTGATCTTGCTGTTGCACTCAATTGCGGTCAGATCAAAACTGGTTCTGCAAGCCGTACTGATCGTATTGCAAAATATAACCAGTTATTGCGTATAGAAGAATTATTAGGAGAAAGCGCTGTTTTTCCAACAGGAAAAATTAAATTTGGGAGAAAGTAGAAAGCGGGTTTCAAAAAAAGTTTTTTTAATAATTTATTGATTATCATTTATGAAAAAGCTCCGTTACATATTTACAAATAAATATTTGCTAACCGGCATGGCTTTTGCAATATGGATGATGTTCTTTGACAGAAATGACTTTCCTTTACAAATCAGAAGAATAAGGGAATTGAATAAATTAGAGCAAAATCAAAAAAATATGGCTTTGCTCATATCCAATACCCAAAAAGAACTGAAATTGCTAAAAACGAATCCCGAAACTCTTGAAAGATATGCCCGGGAAAAGTACATGATGAAAAAGGATAACGAGGATTTATATATCGTTACATTCGATTCATCAGCAATAAGATAGGAGGTTTACAATATTTTTTAAAGGAATGCGTTTTAGAGTCGGATAGGATATTAATTTTTTATTAAAGCCACACATTTTTATGATTAAAATTACACCGGAGGATCTGGTTAGATACCTGTATAACGAAACTTCCGAGCAAAAGACAGTTTCCATAAAGGCTGCTTTGCAGATTGACTGGAACTTAAGGGAGAGTTATGAAAAATTATTAAATTCTCAGAAAAATTTAAACAAAATAAAATTTTCACCACGTCCTGAAAGCGTTGATAAAATACTTGAGTATGCTTCTAAAAAACATGCGCAGGTTACTTCACACTAAAATCTTTAAAAAAATTAACTTTATTTTTATCCCGCCCAAAAGCGGGATTTTTTTATGACTAAAAAAGAAAGATACCAGTTTGTCATTAATTATTTTGTTCAAAATAACCCTGACGCAAAAACTGAATTGATGTATGATAACCCTTATGAACTGCTGGTAGCGGTAATCCTTTCGGCTCAATGTACCGATAAAAGGGTGAACCAAACTACACCGCTGGTCTTTGAAAGTTATCCGGAGATTGAATCACTGAGCCATGCCACTCCCGAATCGCTTTTTCCTTTAATTAAAAGCATTTCTTATCCTAATAATAAAACCAATCATTTAATAGGAATGGCAAAAATGGTAATGAATGACTTCGGAGGAAAAATTCCTATGACAGTTGACGAATTAATGAAATTACCAGGCGTAGGTAGAAAAACTGCTAACGTAATTACTTCTGTAATTGACAATCAACCAAACATGGCAGTGGATACTCACGTATTCAGAGTAGCGAATCGGATAGGTTTGGTAAGGGCAAAAACACCACTTGAAACAGAAAAACAATTAGTAAAAAATTTGCCAAAAGACTTGATTCACGTAGCTCACCATTGGCTGATATTGCATGGCCGGTACATTTGCATAGCCAGAAAACCCAAATGTAAAATTTGTGGATTAAAACCTGCGTGCCACTATTTTAAAACGGTTGTTGAGCCTGGCTATAAAAAAACTGCTGAAAACAATTAAAGCAATGTTTTTACTTCATCGATTAACTCTGCTTTTGTAAAAGGAATTCCTTTTATCTTATTGAAACCTTTTGCATCCACCAGGTATTTATCCCGAATTATTTTTATTAGCTGCCCGTTGTTTAGTTCCGGGATTAAAACTTTATCAAAATTTTTAATTATGGTTCCTAAATTTTTAGGGAAAGGCCGGATGTAACGTAAATGCACATGCGAAACCTGGTGCCCTTCTTTTAATAATTCTATTACTGCGCTTTTAATAGCACCATAAGTACTTCCCCAGCCTATTACGAGAACCTTTCCTTTTTCAGGACCGTTGTCAATCTGTTGTTCCGGAATATAATCAGCAATCTTTTCAATCTTTTCTTCACGGATCTTCACCATTAATTCATGGTTTTCAGGATCATAACTTACGTTTCCGGTTATATCCTGCTTTTCAAGGCCGCCAACTCTATGTTCAAGGCCCGCAGTGCCGGGAATAGCCCATGGCCTCACCAATTTTTCATCTCTCAAATAAGGCTGAAATTTTTCTTCATCCTCAGCACGTTCCTTTTTAAAGCTTACTTCGATTGGTGGGAGATCTTTACTTTCAGGAAATTTCCAGGGTTCAGAGCCATTGGCAATATAACCATCACTTAAGAAAACCACTGGTGTCATATGCTGAATGGCAATTCGTACTGCTTCATAAACAGCATAAAAACAATCGCTGGGTGTAGAAGCTGAAATTACCGGGATAGGACTTTCTCCGTTTCTTCCATAAAACACCTGCAATAGATCGCTTTGCTCCGTTTTGGTAGGTAAGCCTGTTGAGGGACCACCACGTTGAATATCACAAATCAATAATGGAATTTCCAGCATCATTGCCAATCCCATGGCTTCAGATTTTAAGGCAATACCTGGACCACTTGTAGTAGTTACACCAAGGCTTCCACCGTATGCTGCACCTATAGCCGAACTAATGGCAGCGATCTCATCTTCTGCCTGGAAAGTTTTAATTCCAAAATTTTTATGACGGCTCAATTCATGCAAAATATCACTTGCCGGCGTAATTGGGTACGAGCCTAAAAACAATTGCAATCCACTTTTTTGAGCTGCGGCAATTAATCCATAGGCCAATGCCTGGTTGCCGTGGATACTGCGGTAGTTACCCGGAGGCATTACCGATTTTTTTACAGAATATCTTGTTGTAAAAGTTTCTATTGTATCACCATAGTTATAACCAGCCTGCAAAACTTTGATATTACTTTCCATAATATCCGGCTTTTTTGCAAACTTTTCTTTTAAGAAATTAATTGTGTTTTCCGCACTACGATTATACATCCAATACAAAAATCCGAGAACAAACATATTTTTTGCCCGGTCTTTTTCTTTGGTACCAAGGGCAAAATCTTTTAGAGTCTCGCGTGTAAGTTTGGTAACCTCCATTTTAATAACTTCATAACCTTCAAGGCTTCCATCTTCCAAAGGGTTAATTCCATCAGGATAATTGGCCAGTCTCAAATTTTTTGTATCAAAACCTTCAATATTAGCTATGATAATCCCTGTTCTTTTTAAAGAGGATAAATTGCTTTTTAGGGCAGCAGCATTCATTGCAACAAGCACGTCGCAGCTATCACCGGGAGTAAAAATCCTGTCGCTCGAGAAACGGAGTTGAAATCCACTAACTCCTGGAAGCGTTCCTTGCGGCGCTCTTATTTCCGCAGGAAAATCCGGGAAAGTTGATAAATCTATCCCTAATAAGGCTGTGTTGTTGGTAAATTGTGTTCCGGTAAGTTGCATTCCATCTCCGCTGTCACCGGCAAATTTGATGACTACTTCCGGTAAAACTGCTTCTTTTATTTCCATTTTATGTAATTGATCTGCAAATTTAAATATATCGTTTGTTTAATAGTTGATAAATATTAAAGCCATAACGCTATTTTTTAATTTTCATTTTGCTTTTCTCCATTTTAACATGGCTAAAGTAATGACTGATATTTACAAAATAAAAATCCTCAATATTTGTTGCTTCACTAGGAAGTAAAGCATCAAAAAATTTTGACACAAAAAAAAGCGATAACCCTTTATGAGTATCGCTTTAAGTCATTTAAAGTAATCTTTACCAAGCTTTTTTAGCAACACCATCTTTTACAGCCTGTAATGCATTCGCTTCGCTGAGCATAGTGGTCATTTTGTTGCCTTTTCCATCATTACCCTGCGCCATGTATCCGCCGCGGGAAGTTTTAGTAATTACCGCATCCTGCATGGGAACATTTTTTTCTTTGGTTTTCATGCAATAAGCTGTTAACATTTTTGCCATTGTAGTGGGTTTATAGTTTAAAAAAATGGTGATTAATAGTCATAGCCAAGGGCTATTATACTTTCAAATTTAGGGATTTATACTTATTTCACGCTATATATTTGCTAACATATAAAAAAATTAAAAATCCAGAGAATTTTTTACTTTCTTTAAATTCATTTTTAAGTTATACTTCAGGTACATTTCGTAAGAATATTCGAGGCCGGTTCCACTTGATATTTTCTCCAGAAAATCTTTGTACGGAATAAACCTGAAATCAAAATATACATTTTTATAGATCTCTTTATCAAAAATAAAACTGGCGATCAGTAATTCCCGATGCCTTTCCACAAGCCCCGGATATTTTTCTGAAACTGACTGAAATAAAGCCATACCACGAGGACCAATGAATCCATCGCCATTCCAATACCTGAAGTCAATTCCTACATTTTTAAATCCAAATAAAAGGTGTGATAAAAAACCGTTTCCTTCATTGAACGCTTGCCTTTTCTGCCCTGAAATATCTTTATAATTTACATAATAATTATCGAAAACAATTTTCTTAAATAACTTCCTGTCGAAATTGTAAGTAACAGAAGCTCCAGTGGCAAAATTGGTGAGGGATTGCAGTGGCGTATTAAGGCTATCATATTGACCTCCTTTATGAGAATACAATAATTGAATGGGTAAATGAATATCCCAATTATTTTTTTCGAAAATATTCAGATTACCAACGTAACCAATATCAAACTGCTCTTTAAACTTATCACCGGGATGAATGGCTTTTCTCCAGTTAATAAAAAGATCGTGATTATAGGGTTTTGTATCTACCAAAAACTGAAAGCCGTTTTCCAGTCTTTCTTTAATGATCAATTTGTAATCGTAGATCGGTTCTATATATCCATGATTCAAATTGCCTTCGAGATTGCCGATAATAAAAGAAGAATGCTTAGCACGATATTTTACTTCAAAAGTGGGAGCAATGGTTGTATAGTTCGGCCTTCCAAATTCTTTCTGCATATAAATGCCACCCTTTATCATCAGTTTTGGGGATACCTGGTATTCAATTTCAGGAATTAATTCGTAGCCAAACAGTGTTCCACTTAATGGGATGTTTCCAAACCATTCAGTGTTGTTCATATAATTAAGATTATAAAGATTGAAAGATAGTTGCTGACTGTCTGCAGGATTAATGATCGTCCTGTTTTTAAACACAGGATAATCAATTTGTGCTTCTGCTTTGAAAGCAGCAAAGAACAACAATGCCAATAATTTTAAAGAGAGATTTTTCATGAAAACTTTGTGAAGCTGATGGTTTAAGAGTGCAATATAACATCATCAAAGTAAACCCTGTATTTCTAAATGTGCGTATGTATAAAATTGACCATTTTACAACAAAAAGCTTCCTCGGACGAAGAAGCTTCAATAAATATTATACACTTTATAAAGCGGTTAGTTATACATCCAATCGCGCATATTTTGCATGCGTTTCAATAAATTCTCTGCGTGGCGGCACTTCATCTCCCATCAACATACTGAAAACCGCATCAGCTTCTACCGCGCTGTCAATCGTTACCTGTTTTAAAGTTCGTGTAGCAGGGTTCATAGTAGTTTCCCAAAGTTGTTCGCTGTTCATTTCTCCCAAACCCTTATACCTTTGGATATGCACGGCATCTTCTTTTCCGGCTGCTACTTGTTTTATCCATGCTTTACGGTCTTCATCATTAAAGGCATACGCCTGTTCTTTTCCTTTTTTCAACAAATACAAAGGCGGCTGCGCCAGGTAAACAAAACCCTGTTCTACCAGCTCCTTCATGTAGCGGAAAATAAATGTAAGAATAAGTGTAGCGATGTGGCTTCCGTCCACATCCGCATCCGTCATAATTATCAGTTTATGATAGCGAAGTTTAGATAAATCAAGCGCTTTCGGATCTTCAGGCGTTCCAATCTTTACACCAAGGGCTGTGAACATGTTCCTGATCTCCTCATTGTCATATATCTTATGTTCCATCGCTTTTTCAACATTCAATATTTTGCCACGAAGAGGAAGGATCGCCTGGTAACTTCTGTCTCTGCCTTGTTTAGCTGTTCCGCCTGCCGAATCTCCTTCGACCAAAAACAATTCACACCGGAAAGGATCTTTATCACTGCAATCAGCAAGTTTACCGGGTAAGCCTCCACCGGAAAGCACACTTTTACGTTGTACCATTTCCCGTGCTTTTTTAGCAGCGGCCCTCGCCTGTGCAGCTAATATTACTTTTTGAATAATAGTCTTGGCATCTTTTGGATTTTCTTCAAGATAAGCCGTAAGCACCTTGCTTAAGGTTGAATCAACAACGCCCATCACTTCATTATTGCCAAGCTTTGTTTTTGTTTGGCCTTCAAACTGTGGTTCAGGAACTTTTACGGAAATAACGGCCGTAAGTCCTTCTCGAAAATCATCCCCTTCAATTTCTACTTTCGCCTTTTCAAACATTCCTTGCTTTTCACCATAACTTTTAAACACACGTGTTATCGAACGTCTAAAACCCGAAACATGGGTGCCACCTTCAATGGTGTTAATATTATTTACATAGCTAAATAAATGTTCCTGGTACCCGGTATTATACATCATGGCCACATCTACCGCCACATTGCTGGATTCATCATAACCATCACAATAAATTACAGTGGGCAGCAAAGGTTGGCGGTTCCCGTTTTTATCAATCAATTCTACAAATTCCACAATACCGCCTTCACTATAAAAAGTTTTTGAATAGGTTTTACCCTCATCATCTTTTTCGCGCAAGTCGTTAAGAATGATCTTAATTTTTTTATTTAAAAAAGACAGTTCTCTTAACCTGCCTTCAAGAATTTCACGATTAAAAACTGAGACGATAAAAATAGAAGGATCAGGTAAAAAGCGAATGGTAGTTCCAGTTTTATCACTGATGCCGATTTCCCGAACCGGATATTGGGGAGCCCCCTTGATGTATTCCTGTTCAAAAGTCTTTCCTTCCCTGTTAACGGTAACATGAAATTCGGTACTAAGCGCATTAACGCAACTTACGCCTACGCCATGCAAACCACCACTTACCTTGTAGGTATTCTTATCAAATTTACCGCCTGCGTGCAAAACCGTCATTACCACTTCCAGTGCACTGCGGCCTTCCTTTTTCATGATACCTGTAGGAATACCTCGTCCATCATCAGAAACGGTTATTGAATTGTCTTCATTAATGGTAACCGAAATATTGGAACAATAACCTGCGAGGGCTTCATCAATAGAATTATCTACTACTTCGTACACCAGGTGATGAAAACCTTTGTTTCCAACGTCGCCGATATACATTGCAGGTCTTTTTCTTACAGCTTCGAGACCTTCAAGAACCTGAATACTATCTGCACCATAACCATCCAATTTAGGGGTTATGATTTCTGCTGTTTCTTCTGCCATATAAGTGGGATAAAATCAATTTAGAGTTGTAAAAAATTTACTTTGCAAAGGTACGAAAATATAGAGCAAAAACGCCCTCTTTTTGGAGGTAAAAAGGCAATAAAAAAAATAGTTTAAAATCAATTTTTGTTACAAAGTAAAAATCTCTATTTTTGCACCCCCGAAAGGGAAAAATAAATATTCCTCCTTAGCTCAGTTGGTTAGAGCATCTGACTGTTAATCAGAGGGTCTCAGGTTCAAGTCCTGAAGGGGGAGCAAAACAAATGCCCTGGAAAGTATCCGGGGCATTTTAATTTTACGGAAAAATGTTTGCCATCCCGGCGGAGACCACCTGGAATTGCATCCTACATCGCTATTTTAGTCAGAACAAAGGCGCATAAGAAGCCAAATACGGTAACCAGTCCTGCATAATCATGTGTGACTTCAAACGCTTCCGGGATCATGGTATCCGAAAGCATTGACAGGATAGCCCCTGCCGCCACAGCAGTAGTTGCTGCTATAATATTTGAATTAAAGTGATCGAAGATAGCAAACCCACATAAAGCCGAAATACCACATATTACCGCTATACCTATCCAGACTCCAAAAATATATTTAGCAGATCTCCCCGATTTTTTCATGCCCGACGCACTCGACAAACCCTCCGGAATATTGGAAAGAAAAACCGCTATTACGGCCACCATGCTTACGACTCCGGATTCTATCATACTTACTCCAATTACAATAGCTTCCCGAATACCATCCATTAAAGAGCCGAGGGCAATAGCCAACCCACTGCCTTTTTTTCCTGTTCTGATTTTTGCATTTGTCCCGACCTTTTGCGATGTTTTCCTCCGGCCTTGCTTACGAAAATATTGGCGATTGTGTAAATAACAGCACCGGCTAGAAAGCCTATTGCCGTAGCATAAAATCCTCCTCTTCTAAAAGCTTCATCCACTAAATTAAAAGAAAGCGCCGATATTAACACACCACTGCCAAAAGCCATGACAAAAGCTACCCATCGGCGTGAAATATGTGTAAAATAGCCAACACATGCGCCTATAATCAAAGCTGAACCTGCAACAAGGCCCCATAAACCGGCCTTTAACCAAAGAGGGATCATAACCATTTTTTTTATCCGGACTCAAAAAACACACCAACATTAAACAAGAATTGGGCCTCACCCCAGCCCTCTCCGGAGTGAGAGGTAGAAGCGTTTTCATACACCAGCCATACCGGAGCCATACTTAAGAGGGGGAAGAGGGGGCAATTGGCAATGGGCAATAAGCAATTGGCAATGGGCAATGGGCAAGAAAGCGCAAGATGGTGCAGGAAAAGCATGATTTGCCGGTAGGGGAGCTACTAAAAGTAGATTTGTGTTGACAAGATTTTTTTTTATTAACTCATTAAATTTTTAAAAGGATGGCAAAGTTAAATGGTATTTTAAAAATAGAAGGCACTCTACAGGACATGACCTTCTACAAGACACAGGATGGACATCTTGTGAAAACAAAAAGCAGTATAAGCGCCAGTCGCATTGCGACCGATGCAGCGTTTGTGCGTACCCGTGAAAACGGAGCTGAGTTTGGCTCAGCAGCGAAGGCAGGAAAAATATTGAGGGACAGCCTTCGTGTTCTTATTGAAAACGCCTCTGATAACCGGGTTACTTCGCGCGTAACGCAACTGATGTACAAGATCCAGAAGCAGGATACTACCAGTGCACGCGGCGAAAGGAAAGTTAGTTTGGGTATCGTAACAACCGAAGCTAAAAACCTGGTTAAGGCCTTTAATTTTAACAGCAAGTCTGTTTTAGGCTCTATCCTTTTAAAGCCTTATGCGGTGGATACTGCAACCGGTGTTATCACTATCGGGGATCTCGTTCCTGCTACAGACATCAAGCCGGTGGCTGGCGCTACGCATGTAGCTTTGGCCAGTGCTTTTGCAGCGATCAATTTCGAAACCGGTCAGAGTGAAATTCAGTTTACCAATACTGAAAATCTCGCATTCGACAACACTTCCACTGCGGTAACGTTAACTCCGGCAGCCGTTCCTACAGTTACAGGAACGAATTTCTTCTTGCTGGAGGTTATTTATTACCAGGAAGTAAATGGTACGCAGTACATACTCAATAACGGGGCATTTAATGCGCTTTCGATCATTGAGGTAGCTTAAAATAATCCGTTTCCTTTTTTGAAGCCTTCCGTTTGTGCGGAAGGTTTTTTGTGTTGTTCCGGTTTCCTGAGACAGGAGCCTGGCTGTTTGTTGTGTGTTACATTCAAGCAACTTATATTAAACTTTTTATTTGTTCCCGAGCCGTCATTGATTGCTTTAGGGAAGGAAAGAAATAAGTGGCTTGGGGAAACCATGGTTTAAACCGTCTGTAATCATCACCCCGACCCTCCTGATTAGTCGGGACAAGTACTCCAAATGGCGAGTGGGAAGAATTGTTGCGATTGCTAAATAACTGTTCGCCGCGGCGGATGGCACTTTCTTCTTCACTTAATCATTTTTC